>JAUUYD010000452.1 GCA_030590585.1 Spirochaeta sp. | reverse complement strand
CTGATTGGCCCGGGTAGTCCGATAGCTTTACCGGCAGTTATCCGGGACTATTCATGGTCAGATGAAGCTCGAACGGATTATGAAGGAGAACTTGTTGTTATTATCGGAAAGAACGGGAGACATATCCCTGAGGATAATGCCCTGGAATATGTGTATGGATATACCTGCGGTATTGATGTAAGCCAGCGAAATCTGCAGAACTCGGATCGATCGGGTTGGTTCCGTGGTAAATCTTTCGATGGTTTCGGACCTGTCGGTCCGGTGGTTTTACCTTCCGGGGATATTCCCGACCCGGGTGATTTAAGCATACGTACACGCTTGAATGGTAAAACAGTTCAATCTTCCCGAACATCAATGATGATATTCTCCATCCCGAGGATAATTGCTTATATCAGTCGCCAATTCACACTATGCAAGGGAGATCTTATCTTTACCGGCACACCTGCTGGTGTTGGTCCTTTAACAGATGGTGACATTGTCGAGGTGGAAATTGAGAACATCGGGATATTGTCGAACCCGGTTATCAAAGAAAAGATGGAAAATCAAATATGAACGGCGGCCCTGCTACAGGGGAGGCCGGAGAGTTTCTCAAGAGTCTCGGGTTTCCGGAAATACGAATCCACGGTTCACGGAATCATTTTGATTTCACCCATAGTGATAGACGCATCCTTGTTATAGGTCCGATGGGATCCGGGAAAACCGAGTTTTCCGCAGGTGTCTGGAGAGATGCGCGAATTGCACAAAGGAAATCTGAAAGTATTGCGGCAGCTACAACAAGCGAAGGTGCTGACCGGCGGAATGTGTTTTTTGTAAGAAGTCAGCTCGATGCAGGACGCTTTCAGGATTATCCGGATGACGCATTGGCTTATCGCGGCGGTTATGAACGCTGTGGTGGAGGTATAGCGAAAATTTCCAACTCCTTCGACCTGGAAAAGGTTATCGCCGACAACCCCGGGCATGGAACCTGGATTATCGATGAAGCCTCTTTCTACGACGAAAGGCTCGCTTATGTTACAGCCAGAGAATCGGAGCGGAGAGGCCTGATGTTTGTGTATCCGACTCTTGTACTCAATTTTCGAAGAGAGATTTTCAACTCCACGGCCAAGCTGCTTCTTGAGACATCAACCGATGTTATTACCCTGACTGCTTATTGCGAACATCCGGATTGTCTGACTGATTCGCTGTACACATATCGTTACTATTCAGTTGATGAGAGGGAATGTCCGGCTCTTTATTTCGATCCTCTCATTGTTATTGGGGGAGACAGGGACAAGAAGGATGCCCGGGAGCCGAACTACTGCACACGCTGCGATCATCATCACTATCTGCCGGGAAAGGAATACACGTTCTTTACACTCAAACCGCTGGGTGAAGCTGCTGCCCGGGGAGATATTGAACCATTGCTTAAAGAGCTGGTTAAATTAAAGAATGAACCTCATCTCTCCACGCTCTACTCATCACTGAAAGAAATTCACATGGATCGAAATGAGCCTCAACCGGTTTGTATGAACTCAATGCTGGTTCCCGGACTGGCTGAAAAGGCTCTTATATATTTATTTGTGGAACAGAATCTGGTCAGCCGCGATCAGATTATAAGTATTACCAGAGATTTGAATCTTGACCGTGAGTATCTCACCGGCCGTTTAAAGGATAACCGAAGGGTAGTGGATCTGGATTAAATCTCATTGGATGTCAGTTCACCTGATGATTATACTTCAGCTTTGAGATGATTTGAGGAGCAATAAAGACAATGAAGATATTTTTGATCGTAATTGACAGTTTTGGTATCGGAGCACTGCCGGATGCCGCTGAGTATGGTGATGTCGGTTCAAATACCGCGGTAGGTATTGGTAAATCTGTTGGAGGCGCCAGGTGGCCGAACCTGCAGGCAATGGGACTTGGTAATATTGCAGCACTGACTGGTGAAAACATCCCCGGATGTCCTCCGGCCGATGAAACAACGGCAATTTTCGGCGCTATGCGGGAGAGGTCACCCGGTAAAGATACAAGCACCGGTCACTGGGAAATGGCCGGCATCGTACTTGAAAAAGCCTTCCCGGTATTTCCAGGGGCTTTCCCTTCCTTTCCGGAAGAATTGGTGAAAGCTTTCGTCTCGGAAACCGGCATCCCCGGCATCCTGGGAAACAAGGCGGCATCAGGAACGGCAATTATCGATGAGCTTGCCGTTGAACATCTCGAATCCCGTAAACCAATCTGCTACACATCAGCCGATTCGGTATTTCAGGTTGCGGCTCATACCGATATATATCCGATACCTGAACTCTACAGGCTATGTGAGACGGCCAGGAGACTCTGTGATGAATATAACGTCGGCAGGGTAATTGCCCGGCCATTTGAAGGCAGCCCCGGAGGTTTTACCCGGACCAGGGACCGGCATGACTGGTCTATAGAACTTCCCGGGAAAACACTCCTTGATTATCTGCGGGATGCTGATGTTGAAACCGTTGCCATCGGGAAGATCGGCTCAATTTTCAACGAACAGGGTATTGATGTATCCCACCATGATGCCGGTAATGAAGACTGTATCAAAAGAACATTGACAGTTGCGGATGAGGAATCCGGCAGAGACAGATTTATTTTTGTCAATCTTGTTGATACGGATATGATTTATGGACATCGGAGGAACCCTCAGGGATACCATGATGCCGTAGCCCGTATTGATGAGTTTTTACCGGAACTTGAAAACCGTATGGATGAAGGTGATATCCTGATTATTACCGGTGACCACGGCTGCGATCCGACTTTCAAAGGAACGGATCATACCAGGGAACATGTGCCGGTTCTCTTTAAAACCGTCGGATTGGAATCAAAACACGCCTTGAAAAATGATATCGGTATAAGGGATAGCTTCGCGGATTTATCGGCCAGTGTTCAAATGGCCCTGGGAAAGGCTGTCCGCGGTGAAGGAACTCCTTTTATTTAGAAAACCGCCGGGATATCCGGGGTGTTTGTTCATGTTTCGGTTGCGGATTAGTGGAATCATCGTTTATAGTTTTATGATAAGAAAAAATGAAACAAAAGGAGTTTTTCAATGAAGAAAGCAATTATTGTATTGTTTACTTTCGCTCTTGTATTCG
>JAUUYD010000308.1 GCA_030590585.1 Spirochaeta sp. | reverse complement strand
ATGAGCCTGAACCTGACAAAAGCCATAGTGGATCGCGCCGTGAAAGCCTATAACGACATAACGGCGATGAGATAGAAAATTATTGCCTTTTGAAAACGAAGGATTCGTTTTGAAGACAAGGCGGGTAGAAGCACAGAAGCGCAGTGTACCGGTAGGTACATGAGCATTCGAGCATTCAGCCCAACGCAGTATTCGGAACGAAGACAAGTTTTCAGGGGAAGGGCGGCTGGGGAGCCGCTTATAAAACCTGGGGGGGTACAACAATGCCGGAATGGCTCACCAATTTCTCCACAAGGATTAAAAGCCTTTGGAGTCAGTGGTCAATTTTACGAAAGATTATTCTTATCGGTATCGCAGCAGTGGTTATCGGGGCATTTATTCTGCTGGCGACTGTTTCTTCAAAGCCGACTCAAGTCACGATTTTTAACGCAGTTATAAGCGACGAACAACTGGCTGATCGAATATCCACAGCTCTGGATGCTGAAAACATTCCCCATAGTCGGGGAGTTGACGGCCGATTTTATGCCGAGGATGAACTGTTGGCCAGACGGGCCAGAGCACTGCTGGTCAGGGAAGATTTACTGCCGGGTCAATTGGACCCCTGGAATTTCTTTACCAATATGGATCGTTGGACTCTCACTGATTTTGACAGAGATATCAATCTACAGATCGCGCTGAAGTCAAACCTTGAACAGCACATCAGTGCTCTTGAAGATGTTGATTCGGCAAAAGTCTCCCTTGTGATTCCGGAGGTTCAGCTCTTTGCAGATGATCAGAAGCCGGTTACCGCATCCGTCATCATTCAGCCTAAACCCGGCAGCGATATCAGTGAAAACCGTAACAAGATAGATGGTATTGTCAAACTCATACAGTTCGCCGTTGAAGGCCTGCTTGCGGAAAATATCACAATTATGGATATTAACGGCAATCTTCTGAATGATTTTACGGGTTTGGAGGATATAGACCGTCTTAATCTGACAAGCCGTATGCTCAGGCAGAAGAAGGCCCTTGAAGCTCAGTACACGGCCAGCATACTTCAGTCCCTGAGTAATGTATTCACAGCTTCCAGGGTGGATATAGTCAACTTTGATATTGATCTTGAATTTGTTAAGAAGGCAATTACCACTCAGGAACATTTTCCAATAACTATGAAGGAAGATAATCCCAATACACCGTACAGCGAGCTTGAAGTTGTGCCGTCCATTGTACGGAGCCGGGAAGACAGCAGTGAAAATTTTGAAGGTACCGGATTCAACCCCGAGGGACCTCCGGGTCAGGAAGGTCAGACCCCCCCGGCCTATCAGGACCTCACCAATCTGGTTGGTCATTATGAGTCGGATAAGACAATTGAGAACTTCGAAATCAATGTTCGGAATATCACTGAGGAAAAGAGTCCTTACGAAATAAAACGTCTCAGTCTGGGTATGGTTATAGATGGAACCTGGGAATACAAGTTTGATGAAAACGGAGAAGTTATTATCCTTCCGGGGGATTCAAGGGAAAGACTGTATAAACCTGTTTCCGCAGAGATATTGACTCAGGCTCTTGAGGTTGTAAAAGGAGCAGTCGGTTATTCCAGAGCCAGAGGCGATGTGGTCACCGTTGAGAACATCCCATTTGACCGTACTGATCAGTTCCGTCTCGACGATGAAGCCTGGATGAAAAAGCGTCAGATACAAAGAGTCATACTCTGGAGTATCATTGGTGTAACCGGCGTTATTTTCCTGTTTGTTGTTGCCAGGCTTATCACCCGGCAGCTTGAAAAGCGTCGACGGGAACGAGAAGAAGAATTGGCCCGTCAGCATCAGGCTATGCGTGAACAGGCATTGCGCAATGCTGAAGAAGATGGCATTGAAGTAGAAATGTCCGTTCATGAACGGGCTCGTATAGAGATGCAGGAAAATGCCAAGAATATGGCTCGAGAGCATCCTGAAGACGTGGCTCAGCTCATTCGGACATGGCTTGCAGAGGAGTAGATTATGGCAAAATTGAATGCTGCCGCCGGTGGAGAAGTGAAAACCCCCGCACCGTCAAATGCAAAAAACTCCAAGTTAAAAGAAGCACTGAGCGGGAAACAGAAATCGGCAATTTTCCTGGTAACCCTGGGATCGGATATCTCTTCTGAAATCTTCAAACATCTGCGTGAAGATGAAATTGAAACACTCACATGGGAAATAGCCCGGCTTGAGAATATTGAGCCGGAAGACCGTGATATGGTGCTTCAGGAATTTCAGGAACTGATGATGGCCCAGGATTTCATAACTACCGGTGGTATTGATTATGCCCGGGAGCTGCTTGAGAAATCCCTGGGTAATCAGAAAGCGGTGGATATCATCAACCGCCTTACCAGCTCGTTGAAAACAAGACCGTTTGATTTTATCAGACGAACTGATCCTGCGAATCTTCTGAACCTTATTCAGCAGGAACATCCTCAGACCATTGCTCTTATCCTGGCTTATCTTGAACCGCCGAAGGCGTCAATGATTCTGGCCCAACTCCCCCAGGAAAAACAGTCGGATGTCGCAAAAAGAATAGCCATGATGGATCGTACCAGCCCCGAAATCCTCCGGGAAGTTGAGCGGGTACTGGACAAAAAACTTTCGTCACTTTCCCATGAAGATTATACAGCTGCGGGTGGTGTTGAGAGTATTGTGGATATACTCAATCTGGTTGACCGGACAACTGAAAAATCCATTATCGAATCATTGGAAGAGGAAGATCCCGAACTGGCTGAAGAAATCAAAAAACGAATGTTTGTCTTCGAAGACATTGTTATGCTTGATGACCGTGCCATTCAACGGGTTCTTCGTGAAGTGGATACAGCGGAACTTGCCAAAGCTCTTAAAGCTGTCGATACCGAAGTTCAGGATAAAATATTCCGTAACATGTCAAAACGTGCTGCAGCTCTTCTCAAGGAAGATATGGATTTTATGGGACCAACACGCCGGAAAGACGTGGAAGAGGCTCAGCAGAAAATTGTCTCTGTTATTCGAAAACTGGAAGAGCAGGGCGATATTGTTATTGCACGTTCAGGTGAAGAAGACGTTCTGGTCTAGGAGAGCATAAGATGGCAAAAAACGTGTTTTACCCGGTTGAGATTGTTGATCTTACCGCTCAGAAGGTGAAGGTGGAGGCTCCGGTTTTTATCAATGATGAACCTGAACCTCTTGATATCTATGAAGGCCCGACAGCTGATGATCTTCGGCGAGAAGCGGATGTATTCAAGGAATCCTGGGTTGGGGAGAAGGAACGCCTCGTAAAGGAAGCTCATGACGAAGCTGATGAAATAAGGAAACAGGCGGAAAAAACAGCCTTCGAAGAGGTTAAGTCAAAAACTGATTCAGCAATCAGGGACAAAAGAATTGCCGAGGATGAAGCTGAGCGTATAAAAAGTGAAATAGAAGTTGAAGCTGAAAAAATTCGACAGCAGGCAGCTGACGAGCGGGACAAGGTTTTTGATGAAGCACGGAGTTCCGGTTATGAAGAAGGCCGGGAAGAAGGTTGGAAAGATGGCCGTAGTGAGGCCGAACGCCTGATTGAGCGCCTGCACAAGATTCTAGATGCTTCAATTGAGAAGAGGCAGGAAATAATTGATGAGGCGGAAACCCAGCTCATCGATCTTGTACTTCTCGTATCCCGTAAGGTTGTCAAGGTAATCAGCGAAAATCAGAAGAATGTAGTCATCAACAACATCGTTCAGGCTTTGAGAAAACTCAAGAGCCGTGGTGATGTGGCTATTCGTGTCAACCTGGCCGATTTGGATCTCACAACAGAGCATATAAAGGATTTTTTACGAATGGCTGAGAATGTGAAATCCATTACTGTTCTGGAAGATTCTTCAGTGGATAAGGGCGGAGCGGTAATAGAAACAGATTTCGGACAGATTGATGCCCGGATTTCAAGCCAGTTGAGAGAGATTGAAGAAAAGATACTGGAACTGGTACCCATCCGGACAACTGGGGAGGGTTAATCATGGTACTTGAGAAGTACCTCAATGCAGTAGATACCATCGATCCTGTAAAATATCTCGGCAGAATTAAAAGGGTTCAGGGCATACTGGTTGAAAGCATAGGACCACGAGCTGCTGTGGGTGAGATGTGTCATATCATTCCCGGGAAGGGAAAACCCCTGCTGGCTGAGGTTGTAGCCGTTAAGGATGAGATTGTTCAGCTGATGAGTTACGATCCTTTAATCGGTTTGGAAACAGGTGACGCTGTTGTAGCGTCGGGCAGCTCTCTT
>JAUUYD010000314.1 GCA_030590585.1 Spirochaeta sp. | reverse complement strand
CAGCCTGTTCTTCCAGAAAGCTTCCTGTTCCGGCAGCGCAGACATTGTTCATAACCGATCCGGTTACCCGGCCGTCGGTGAGGGTGGTGAATTTGGCGTCCTGACCTCCAATCTCGATGATGGTGTCCACTTCCGGATCCAGGTGTACGGCGGCCCGGGCATGGGCGGTGATTTCATCGAGTATCAGGTCGGCTCCGAGAATCTCTCCCACAAGTTTCCGTCCCGAACCTGTGGTGGCGCATGAGAGTACTTCGATTTCCGGACCGTATTTTTCCAGGGCTTCTTCAAGGGCCATCAGCAGGCCTTTCATGGCTTCCACCGGCCGTCCGGCAGTTCGGGTGTATAGTCCAAGCAGTACTTTTCCGCCTTCACTGACCAGAACGGCTTTGGTGCTTGTGGACCCGATATCGATACCCAGTGTGGCGTTCCCTGCGGCGGGGAGTTTTTCGAATATCTCCACTTCCACCGGGTATCGGCCCTTGCGGCCTTCCACCTGAACTTCCCATGAGTCATAACAGCTGAAATCCGGATACGGTGATTTTTGCAGGGTGAGGGGAGGATACCTGAACCCTTTTTCGAGATTGACCTCCGATTGCGCCCCGATAATTTCAGCGGCTTCCTTTCGGATTCGGGTGTTTTCCCCGACGGAGTTTTCCTGTTCCAGAAAAGCCAAGGCGGCACCCATCGCCCCGTATAGCGGCGCCGATTCATCAACCAGCGGATCGGTACCGGTGAGTTCGGCAATATGTCTCACTACGGCGGTATTCAGGGCCACCCCTCCGCAGATAACAAAGGGTTCTGCCGGGGGGCTGCCGTCCAACAGGACGTCCAGCAGATTCCCTGCCAGTCCCCGACTTAAGCCGTCTGCGATGGAGTCCAGGGAGAACCCTTCCTGCTGGGCATGGGTAAGATCGGTCTTGGCGAAAACCGCGCAGCGGGTGGCTATCTTCGGGGCCTCTTTGACATTGGAATCAGCCAGGGCGGACAGTTCGGCGGCCGAGGCCAATCCCAGCCTTTCGGCCTGCTGGTCCAGAAACCCTCCGGTGCCCGCGGCGCAGGACGTATTGCCCTTGAAG
This sequence comes from Spirochaeta sp., assembly GCA_030590585.1. Next base: position 3,114 of record JAUUYD010000314.1, on the reverse strand, counting down.
CTTCGGTACTCCCCCTCCCCCGACCAGGAAAACAGGCCGAATTTCTCCCCGCCTATCGCTAGAAGAGAGCCGATACGGCCGTGAAGGCGCCTCGCGGCGGTCATTACCGCCACATGATCGTCGGAAATCAAATCCGGTGACTCGACAAACGGAGCGGCAGAGCGGGTTGCGGCGAGGGAGGTCCACCCTGAAAATCCAGTATTTGAAGCAGTCCACTCGTCTATAACAGATCGAAGGGTATCCCGGGGATGTCCGTTATGAAAGCGGTACTCTTTTCGAAAAATCGTACCTTCACCGTCGGTTTCTACCAGCGAAACGGCCACTGAGCCGGTGTCTATTCCAAGGATTCTCTTCGTTGCTGTCACGACTCCTCCAGGGCAATTGGAAGCTGGATAAAGGAGGGTAAAGTTTACTCCTGCTTGGAATGGTATACAAGGTGAAACTCTCTATTCTGCAGTCAATCTGATGTCTGTATGAAAAGTACCACCCGAAAATAAATAAGATTTATCTTTGTAACCATTGGGGAAATTAGTAATATTACTAAAATAGTAATATATAATGGAGGTAGTTATATGTCTTCCAAAGTAATTGCAGTTTCCGGAGCCACCGGCCAGCAGGGGGGAAGCGTCGCTCTCGAACTTAGAAATGCCGGATATAAAGTGAGAGCTCTTACCCGAAAATTAGATTCGCCGGCTGCAAAAGCATTGGCGAAGTCAGGAGCTGAAGTGATTCAGACAGAGTTTACCAACTCTGCTTCACTGGAGTCCGCACTGACCGGGGTGGATGCCTTTTTTCTGGTGACAACGCCTTTCGAATCCGGTACGGAGCTTGAGATCGACCAGGGGATTGCCGCCGTAGATGCCGCAGTGAAAGCCAGGGTGCCGTACATTGTCTTCTCGTCGGTTAGCGATGCCAATACAAAAACGGGTGTCCCGCATTTCGACAGCAAGTATGAAATTGAGAAACACCTGAGCACGTCGGGGATACCATTTTCCGTAATCGCTCCGGTGTTTTTCTATGAAAATATGCTCGCCCCATTTGTTATTCCCGGTCTTAAAGAAGGTGCTTTTGCACAGGCTATGCCTGAAGATAGTAAACTTCAAATGGTATCCCTTAGAACTATCGGCTCAGTTGCGGCTCTGGCACTGGTCAACAGAGAACGGTTCGAGGGTAAACGGATAAATCTTGCAGGGGATAATCTCAGCGGAAAAGATGTAGCAAAGATTCTTGGCGATGCGATCGGGAAGCCCCTGATGTACAGTGAAGTTCCACTGGAAGCTGTAATGAGTCAAAGTGAAGATATGGGTTTGATGTACAAGTGGTTTACGGACGTAGGTTATTCGGCGGATATTGACGGCTTGAAAGCGGCATATCCTGAAGCTGACTGGGTTAGTTTCAAGGAATGGGCGGAAAGCGTGGATTGGGCTGCGGTTCTGTAAACATAAAGCGAGAACTGCCGGCAAAATCCTGTCGGCAGTTCTCCAACTCCAGGGAAAGAATTCCGATTAGCTGCTGTGATCCGATATAACGATTTTACTTAAGCGAAAGCCGCCTCCTCTGGTGGCGGTTCCGGAAGGGCTTTGCCTTGGATCCTGTTTCCGAAGTTCGGCGGCTTTTGCAACACCGTAAGCCCCCTATGGGGGCGCAACCCCCAAGCCACCTGCTTTGCAGGTGGGTGGTTGACTGTTCATTTAATCAAATTACTGAGAACCCCGGCACTAACGCCCTTGTTCCGAAGATACTTCTTCTTTCCATAGCTGATTGCATCTACCGGGCAGTAAGAAAAGCAGCGCAGGCAGTAGATGCATTCTTCTTTTTTCCAGATCATCCGGTTCTGCTCTTCATCGTAATTCCAGCTTTGAGTCGGACAGTCCTTCTCGCAGAGCCTGCATCGAGTGCAGATAGAATCATCAACTTTTAAGGGGAATCTATTTCGTAACTGGTTCCAGATGAAATTCATTTTACTGAAACTTCCCATCATGTCCGAATAGAAGGGGATATCCCTCCAGACGGCCTTTCCTGATATCAGATTCTTACCGAACTGCTGTGCCGCCATTTTGCCTTTTTCAATCTTCAGGTGGTCTTTTCCCGGCTGATTCTTCAATTTCATCAAATTGTTCGGCAGTATAATTTCTTTCGCACCCAGGGTTCTGAACCCTTTTTTCTTCAGAATTTTCTTAACCGGTCCCTTCACGCCGCCGGAGTAGAGCATCATGGTATCAATCATGAAAACATCCGCATCCCGGATTCCCTGTGGCCCGGGGGAGGGGAGCTTATCAATGAAATCCCACACCAGGGGGAATGTGCCCTGCTCGGCGACGGGAAATCCCAGTCCAAGGGTTCTGCATAAATCCACCCTGGAAGCATCTGAGCTTTCCATGGGTTTGAGATTGACCTTGAAACCATGATTGTTGAGATATTCGCTGAGGGCCTGTGCAATGAGAAGAGTATTACCGGTTCCGGAGAACCAGTAGAAATCGATTATTTTATCAGTGTTGAGTTTCATACAAGCTCCCGTTGAATTAATTGCATCTTAAACTATAATATGCCAATGGTTCATCATCACTTTCTTCTCCATCTGGCGATTATTCTTATACTTTCAAAATATGTTGCAGCTCTGTCAATAAAGTTCAAAATGCCCCCGGTTCTCGGGATGATAATTGCAGGAATACTTGTTGGACCTTCCGTTTTTGATATTGTTAAAACCGATGTGGTAATACAGACGCTGGCAAAATTAGGAGTAATCCTGCTGCTTTTCACAGCGGGCCTGGAGACGGATATTGTTCAGATGAAATCCCAGGGAAAAGTTTCTCTGTTAACAGCTGCCGGGGGTGCCATTGTTCCCTTTGCTCTTGGGTTTTTTACTTCCCGATTTTTCGGACTGGATGTTTTTTCCGGAATATTGATTGGTACAGTCTTAATGGCAACAAGTGTGAGTGTTACGGTAATGACGCTGATTGATTTAAAAAAGCTGCATTCCCCTGAAGGGACTACGACTCTCGGGGCGGCCATTATTGATGATATCATCGGCATCCTGATGCTCACCTTTGCATTTGGTCTTCATGGCGGTGATAACAATGTACTGCTGTCAATAGCTAAAATAATCGGGTATTT
>JAUUYD010000264.1 GCA_030590585.1 Spirochaeta sp. | reverse complement strand
GGAACCGGCTATATCGACCTGCTGGAACGCTTCGAAGCTGATGAGGATACCGATGCGGTGGTTCTGATCGGCGAAATCGGCGGAGACGCGGAAGAGCGGGCGGCAGAGTACATCAAAGAAAAAATGAAAACTCCGGTGATATCGTTTATTTCCGGACGCTCAGCTCCCAGGGGCAAGAGGATGGGACATGCCGGTGCGATTATTTCCGGTGGCAAGGGAACCGTCGAAGCCAAAGTGGCTGCATTCGAAGCAGCCGGTGTTGCTGTTGCCGAAACGCCGGGTGAGATTCCGGCACTGGTTTCAAAGAGGCTCAAGAGGTAGCTGTAGGAAGTGCACGAGATACTCTCCGGTTCCAATGCAACATGGCTGGAAAACCTGCTTGAAGAAAGTAGCGGCGTGGTGTCCACTGAGTGGAAAAAAATCCTTGAACCGGGTACTGATGTACCGGCAGGGGATAAACAGCACAAGGTGAATGCCCTTGTGGAAGCCTACAGGGGCCTGGGGCATCTTTACGCCCATATCAATCCTTTAGGTTCCTATATGCCGCCTAATTTGCGCTATGCCTGGGTAACCCAGCATGGAATCGGGAAGGAACTCGATCCATCTACATACGGTCTGACGGAATCAGATCTTGATGAGGAATTCAATACCCCGAAGTCATTTGATATACCAAGGTCCTCTCTCAGAGAGATTATCGAAAAAATGGACCGGATTTATGCCGGTCATATGGGTTCGGAATTTCTGCACATACGGAACCGGTCAATGCGTCATTGGCTTATCAAGCAGCTTGAAGGCAGAGAGAAACTTAAAAATCGGGACGATGAAGAATTACGCCGCTGGCAGAGAGATCTCATCCGTGCCGAAGAATTTGAGTCTTTTGTTCATTCCCGGTTCACCGGACAGAAGCGCTTCAGCCTTGAGGGCACTGATGTCCTTATACCCGCGTTACGCTACCTTTTCACTGAAGCCGGGCGCAGAAGCATAAGGGATATCGTTATCGGGATGGCACATCGGGGCCGGCTTAACGTTCTCACCAATGCCATGAAAAAACCGGCCTCGGAAATATTTGCCATGTTCGACGGAAATTATGAACCCCACACATACGGCGGTTCCGGAGACGTGAAATACCATCAGGGACAGAGTACGGATTTTGAAGTTGGAGATGGAATCAGTGTCCATATCAGTCTCGTATCCAATCCAAGTCATCTGGAAGCTGCCGATCCGGTAGTTCAGGGCAAAGCCAGGGGTACCCAGAGACTGAAAAATGATGTTCACCGCAAGAAGGTTCTCCCGGTGCTCATACACGGAGATGCATCATTTTCCGGGCAGGGCATAGTTGCTGAAACCTTCAACATGTCTCAGCTCCGGGGCTACCGTACCGGAGGCACCGTCCATATTGTGGTGAACAATCAAATCGGCTTTACCACAGCAAGTTCGGACTCACGGTCAACTTTTTTCGCAACTGATATTGCCAAAGTGATGCCGGTACCTGTATTCCACGCGAATGGTGATGACCCGGAAGCTGTTATCCGGGCTGTTGAACTTGCCCTGAGATGGCGGCAGAAGTTCGGTCAGGATGTTGTGGTGGACATCATCGGTTACCGGAGACTGGGGCACAACGAGGCGGATGAGCCTTCATTCACCCACCCGATCATGTACAACCTGATACGTCATCACTCAAGTGTTTCCAAAATCTACGGGCGGAATCTTGATGAACGGAATATCTTTTCTGAAAAAGATCAGGATGCCTTTCGCCGATCGTACATAGACGAACTGAAAGATGCCAGGGAAAAAGCCAAAGGGCTCACCAACTATCATGGTTTTAATTCTCTCACCGGAGATTGGGCCGGGGTGAAGCGGGGCTACAGTTTCGATTTTCCTGAAACCGGTGTTCCGAAGAAAGCCCTGAGGCATATTGCCGGGAAACTTCTGGAAATTCCTGAAAATTTCAAACTTCATCCCAAGCTGAAAAGGTTTATCAGAAACCGTGAAAAGGCGGTTGAATCAGGAACAGGAATCGACTGGTCCTTTGCCGAAAGCCTGGCATTCGGAAGCCTTCTCGCCAAGGGACATTCTGTCCGCCTCTCGGGAGAAGACTGCGGCCGGGGTACATTCAGCCAGCGTCACGCCGTCTGGTGGGATGTATCCACAGAGACTCCCCGTCAGCACACACCCCTGGAATCTCTTGCAGCGGGGAAAGCCCGTTTCAGCGTTTATGACAGCCCGCTTTCGGAGTTCTCAATACTGGGATTCGAATACGGATATTCCATTGCCCAGCCTGAGATACTGGTTCTCTGGGAAGCTCAGTTCGGCGATTTTGCCAACGGTGCCCAGGTGATTGTCGACCAGTTCATCAGCAGCGGTGAATCCAAATGGGCCCGGCTCAGCGGCATGGTGCTCCTGCTTCCCCATGGATATGAGGGACAGGGTCCCGAGCACTCAAACGCATATCTTGAACGCTACCTTTCCCTCTGTGCCGAAGATAATATGCAGGTAGTTAATCTGACCACTCCCGCCCAGTATTTTCATGTTCTACGAAAACAGCAGATTCAGGGGTTCCGAAAACCGCTGATACTCTTTAGTCCCAAGAGCCTTTTACGTCTCCCTGAGGCCAGATCCCCCTTTGCCGAACTCACATCAGGCCGGTTTCATACTGTTCTTGATGACCCTGAATCCCCGAAGAAAACTGAAAACATCATCCTCTGCAGCGGTCATCTCTGGTACGAGCTTATTAGCGCCCGCAGAGCGGCAATCGATGAGGGTTCCAGCTCCCAGGCGGCCCGAACAAAAATTATCCGCCTGGAACAGCTCTACCCGTTTCCAAAAGAAACCCTCTCTAAACTCATCGGGATTAGTGTTGATGAGGGAGCTGTAAAACGTTTCATCTGGGCCCAGGAAGAGCCGGCAAACAGGGGAGCATGGAGCTTTCTGGCATTGAAACTGGCGGAAATCACCAAAAACCCGTGGATTTATACCGGACGACCGGCATCGGCCAGCCCGGCAACAGGTTCTCATGATGAACATGAAGAAGAACGAAAAGAACTTATTTCCCAGGCGCTGGGAATGAAGTCCGATGGAAGGAATACATGAAAGTTGATATTACAATCCCCGGAGTCGGGGAATCCATTACCGAAGGCACACTGGCCGTCTGGTCCGTCACCGACGGCAGCGTCGTTATAGAGGGTATGGCAATTTTCGAACTGGAAACTGACAAAACCACCATTGATGTCACCGCTCCGGCAACAGGCACATTGAGTATCATTGTCCCGGAAGGAAGTGATGTGGTGATTAACCAGGTGGTGGGAATTGTTGACACCGATAAAGCCGAGGATACATCGGAGCCCGCCGTCTCAACAAATCCGGGCCGTATCACCCCGGCGGCAAAGGCATTGGCTGCCGAGAGGGGCATCGATCCGGCTTCCATCATCGGGACCGGACGAAACGGCATGGTTACCAGGGCCGACGCGGCTGCGGCGGAACCAGCCGGCCCCCGGGAACCGGCTGGAGCAGAACCCTCAAGGGAAGACACCCCGCTTACAATAAAGGATTCAGAGCCGCCGCGGCAGAGAACAAGGCTTGTACCGGAGCACCGAAGGTGTGAGGAACAATCCCGTCAGTCATCAGAAAAAAACAAATCCGGAGAGTACCGCAAACCTTTGAGCCGTATCCGGAAAATCATCGCGGCCAACCTGAATAAAACCCAGGAGGAACTGGTACTGCTCACAACCTTCAACGAAGCGGATATGAGTGCTGTCAAAGCTATGCGCAGCCGCTTCGGCGACGCCTTTCGGGAACGCCACGGGGTGAAATTGGGTTTCATGAGCTTCTTTCTCAAAGCCTCAACCTCAGCCCTGTTACTCTACCCGGAAATAAACGCCTTTATTGACGGTGATGATGTCGTGTACCGGGAAGGTGCCAACATCAGCGTGGCAGTATCCACCCCGAGGGGATTGGTAACACCGGTTGTCAGAGGCGTGGAATCACTGAGTTTCGCAGATATTGAAAAGGAAATTATCGGCTTCTCTGAGAAGGCCGCGGATAAGAAACTCATGCCTGAAGACCTCATGGGAGGCAGCTTCACTGTAACAAACGGTGGAATCTTCGGCAGCCTGCTCTCCACACCTCTGCCGGCACCGAGGCAATCGGCCATACTGGGAATGCACGCCATTCAGGACCGCCCGGTTGCGGTAAACGGTGAAGTGGTAATCAGACCGATGATGTACCTGGCGTTGAGCTACGATCATCGTCTGGTTGACGGCCGGGAGGCTGTAGGTTTCCTGAAAAGCATCAAGGAAGCATTAGAGAATCCCGAACGCCTCCTGTTGGAAGTTTAGTATGGTGAAGAATGATTCTTACACCCACGATGTGATTGTTATCGGCGCGGGTCCCGCCGGCTATGTTCTGGCCCTGGAATGCGGCAGACGGGGGATGAAAACCGCCATCATTGATGATAAAGAAGCCCCGGGGGGAACCTGCCTGAATGTGGGCTGTATCCCCTCCAAGGCCTTACTGGAATCCAGTGAGCTGTATTACAGGCTGAACCATGAAGCAGCTGATCACGGTATTGTGCTGGCCGAAGCCGGTGTCAAGCTT
>JAUUYD010000042.1 GCA_030590585.1 Spirochaeta sp. | reverse complement strand
TGGGAACTCACCCGGGGCTGCCCTTTCAACTGTCATTTCTGCTTTGAATCCAAAGGCAGCGATCGGGTGAGGCACAAATCCCTTACCCGGGCCGGGGAAGAGCTCAAGCAGCTGAAAGAACGGGGTACCGGAAATGTCTTTCTCCTGGACCCTACCTTCAATGCCTCTTCCGAACGGGCAAAGAAGTTATTAAGACTTTTTATTTCCAAGGCACCTGAACTCCGCTATCACATGGAGATTAGAACTGAATTCCTGGACGAAGAGCAGGCAGAACTCTACGCCGAACTCGGCTGTACCCTGCAAATCGGCCTGCAGACAGCACATCCTGAAGTCGCAAAAAATATCGGCAGACCTTTTTCGCCGGAAAAGTTTCAGGAAAAATTACTAACCCTGCATGAGAACGCGGTACCCTACGGTCTGGATCTGATTTACGGGCTTCCCGGTGACAGCCTGGAAGGCTTCAGGGAGAGCCTTGATTTCGCCCTCTCATGTGCTCCGAACCATCTGGACATCTTTCCCCTGTCAGTTCTTCCCGGAACCCGGCTTAGAGAAACCGCCGGCGGTCTCGGCCTCCGGTATCTGAATGAGGCTCCCTATACCGTCACCGGAAAGGAAAGCAGGAACGGGAACACTGGATTCACCGACGAAGACCTGTCCGAGACAGCCGCATTAACCGCCGCCATCAACGAGCTTTATAACAAAGGCCGGGCTGTTCCATGGTTTCTTATCACCACCGAAGCACTGGGGATACGGCCGGTTGAACTCGTTGAGGCATTTCTCCTTGAGGATGAGATATCCCATGAAACGGAAAGGCCCGCCCGTCTGGCGGAATTCGTCCGAAAACTGATTGGAAAATCGGAGCATTCCGATCTGAAGCCCATTTTAGGTGATTTGGTTTGCCTGTTCACTGCCGAAAGCGCTTACCGGGAAGATCTGCCGCTTCCCGCAGTCCTTGCATTCACCCACAATCCCCGGATTCTGGCAGAACATCTGGATATGGGAATTATCGATATCGAAGAGTTGGCCGCTTTTGTCCCTGAAGTACCAGGGAATTATCGGCTGAACCCGGGGGCGGAGGGATTGGATTTCATTATGGAAGGTTAGCAGCACCCAAAGTTGGTGATGGGCTGCTCCACCGGAGTTTGTCAATGAATGGTTTCATACCCCGGGCAGAGCCCTGTACCCGGAGCCGCTCAAGCGGCTTCCGCATTTATCAATTGGAATAGTCTTCCAGCAGAAATTTAAGTGCATTTTTTTTCCTGATCCCATCATAATCAGCCTCAGGATCATCATCTAATGTCAACAAAAGTTTAGGATAATCATCTTTGATTTTTTTTAATGGCCTCAGTTCTCTCTCCAAGGTGCTCTCTTCCCGAACTGTCGCAGCTACCTGGAAGTATTGTATCCCGTCATTATTCCTTGCAATAAAATCCACCTCAAACTTATCCACTTTACCGATGTAGACTTCATATCCCCTTCTTCTCAGTTCAAGGTATATGATGTTTTCAAGAATATGCCCCGTATCCACGGCCTTGCTGCCAAGTAGAAAATACCTTAATCCAATATCCACTACATAGTACTTTTCCATGGTTTTCAGATACTGTTTTCCCTTAATATCGAAGCGTTTAGCCTGGTATATGATATAGCTGTCCATCAGGCTTTTTATATAAGATTCGACAGTATGTGTGGATATTTTTCTCCCGCTTGAAGTCATCGTATCACTTATTTTCTTAATAGACGAAATGTTACCAATATTATGAAAGAGGAATCGTATAACGCTTTCCAACATCAGAACATCTGAGATTCTGTTCCTCGCGATGATGTCTTTCAGAACAACAGTGTTATATACACCACTTAAATAATCTCGAATCAGTTTCTTGTTTTCTCCAAGTTCCAGGGTATAGGGGAATGAACTCAACTCTAAATAATCAATGTATTTCCCGGCAAGGTTATTTTGATTGCCCTGATAATCTACATATTCTCTAAAGGAAAGGGGTAACATTTCGATTTCAACATATCTGCCTGATAACAATGAAGCAATCTCACCTGAAAGCATTTTTGCGTTCGATCCGGTAATATATATATCAATATTTTTGTTGAGATATAAACTGTCAACAACTCTCTGGAAACCGTCTACCTGCTGTATCTCATCCAGGAAAACATAGTTATTCCTACCCTCGCTCAAGTTCTCTTTTATATATTGATAAAGGCGTTCAGAGTCTCTTAATTCATCAAAATCCATATCTTCAAAATTAATCGAAATGATCTGGCTCTCATCAATTGATTGAGAGATTAAATATTGTTGGAACATTTCCAGCAATGTGGACTTACCGCATCTTCTTATACCAGTAATCACCTTTATTATTTTTTTATCTTTAAAAGCAATCAAGCTCTCAATATATTGATCTCGATTGATCATTAAACACCTCTTTATTGAACTATAGTTCTAAAGAGCACATATTTCAACACTTTTTAGAGATGCAGTTCTATAATTCCTCACTTTTAACGCAGCATAACAGTATCCTGACAAGTCCCCTCAAAGCCGGATGCTCCTCAACAATCTTCAAACCTGCCTCACTCACCAGAGTATCAAGCCCCCCGGATTCCTGATAACTGCAGAATCCGGTGTAGTGTTCTTTCCCTGCCGCCCATTCAATCAGCCGGATAAACCGGCCGGGGATAGTAGACGGCAGAGGACTTGAATAATCGGCCAGCAACAGATATCCGGCCGTTCTCGAGAGCTCCGTCAATACCGGAATACGGTTCGCGGGATTCATTTCATGCAGGGCCAGGGTAATCGTGGCATAGTCAAACTCACCGTCCCCGATACCAGGCAGATTCCTGGCATCAGCCTCCAGGAATGACAGATTTCCAGACCGCCGGGGGACACGTCCCCGGGCACAGTCTGCCATTCCCGGGTTGTAATCAAAGCCCACCACACGTCCTGCGGTACTTGAAAGAATCAGCGATTGCTCTCCGGTACCGCATGCCGCTTCAAGGACAGTGGCCCCATCCGGTACAAGCGCCGCCATACGCTTCCTCAAGGGCCTGAGCAGAGGGTCAATAAACATACGATAGAAACCGCATTGAACTGTCATTATTCGAGTATTTCACTCACACGGCCCACCTCTCCTGATTCAAGGCGTACCTTTATTCCATGGGGGTGAAAGGATGATTTTGTAAGCAGGTCTTTAACAATACCCTCGGTAAGCCTGCCGCTGCGCTGGTCCTGTTTCAAGACAATAGCCACCTTCAGCCCCGGCTTTATATCACTGCGATTATTCCCTGTCATTTTCATACCTCCTGCTCATGAGTCACGTATCATTACTTTAAATCGGCGGCCCTTGATACTTCCCTTCTCCAGAACCGTAACCGCCCGGCTTTCAGTGCTCCGCCTGACAGCAATGAATGTTACCGTATCCAGGCGGTCAATACGTCCGACATCCCCGCCCTCAATCCCTCCTGAGGAGGTAAGAGCCCCAAGAATATCTCCGGCACTGATTTTATTTTTCCGCCCGCCATTGATCGAAAGGGTAACCATTTCAGGCTGCATCTCCGCAGACTGCAATCCACCAGTGTGCGATGTGTGGAAATCCGGTTTCTCAGCAAGGTATGTACTATTCAGATGCTCGTTTATAAAATCCATTCTGAAAAGCTCTTTGGGCCGAACAAGTGAGAAAGCCAGCCCTTCCTTTCCAGCCCGGCCGGTACGGCCTATACGATGGATATAGGTTTCCGTTTCAAAGGGCAAATTGTAATTTATCACCGCCCCGATTGAATCTATATCCAAACCCCTGGCAGCAACATCAGTCGCAACCAGGATACGGCTGCTTCCATTGGCAAATCGAAGAAGTACTTCAGTACGTTCACTCTGTTCCAGATCACCATTAAGAGCCAGGCTGTGTAAGCCGAGGTTGTTCAGCTGCTCACTGGTTTTACGGCAAGAATCTTTAGTATTACAGAAAATCAAAACAGACTCAGGTTTGAAACTGTTTAGAATACCGATTAGCGCAGCAGTTTTTTCCCCGGGTAGAACCTTATAAAAACGCTGCTCAATCACATCCGAATCATGCAGCTCATCAACTGAAATTTCTATGGGTCTGGTTAAAAAAGTCTTTCCCAGATCCCGTATTTCTTCGGGAAAAGTAGCGGAAAAACAGAGGGTTTGGCGTACTGAGGGAAGAAATTCAAAGATTCCCCTGATTTCTTCCAGAAAGCCCATATCCAGCATTCGGTCGGCTTCATCAAGAACCAGAGTTTTCATATCCTTCATTATCAAAGAGCCGCGGTTCAGCAGCTTCAGGATTCGCCCGGGGGTTCCAACGACGATATGGGCCTGATGCCTGAGTGAGTTTTCCTGATTCCTCATAGGCATTCCGCCGGTGATATTCATTATCTTGATGTTGGGTTGAAATCTGGCCAATCGCCGGAGCTCTCCGGATACCTGCTCCGAAAGTTCCCGGGTAGGACAGAGAATCAGATTCTGTATCTTAAACAGTCCAATATCCAGATTCTCCAGCATACCGATACCGAAAGCCGCAGTCTTCCCACTGCCGGTTTTTGCTTGAGCCAGAACATCTTTCCCTTTGAGAATAGCAGGAATGCTCAGCTCCTGAATCGGGGTCATATTGTCATACTTCAAATCCCTCAGATTCGACATCATCGCCTCTGAGAGACTCAAGTGAGTAAATGGTTTCATTAATAACCTCTATCAAGGTGATTATCGCGGAAAATCAAAATCATTGCATGATATCCGGTGAAGTCTTACATTAAGATCCGAGGAATTACCCCTATGAGCGATACTCCCATCATCATTGCCGTACTCAATGCCCGCTACAGCCATACAGCCCTGGGTGTACGTTATCTTCTGGCCAACATCGGTAAATTACGTCCTCAGACAGTTCTCAGGGAATTTCTGATACAGGATGACCTCTTGCGCGTTGCCGAGGAAATCCTGTCCCTGAACCCGAAAATTGTCGGGCTGAGTGTATCAATCTGGAATGCCTCTCCCACCGCAAGACTCATCGCCCTGCTCAAACGTATCAACCCCGGTCTTTACATCGTCATCGGCGGACCAGAAGTCCGTTGGGCGGAAAAGCCGATGTTCGGCGCCGACATACTCATCAGGGGAGAAGGAGAAATCGCATTCCCTGAAGTCTGCAGACAGATTTTATCCGGCGAGGAGGTTCCATCGCTTATTGACGGAGGGCTGCCCGATCTCGAAACACTCACACTTCCATATGACGATTATTCCGATGAAGACCTCAGACAGAGAATTATCTATGTCGAATCCAGCAGGGGCTGCCCTTTCTCGTGTGAATTCTGCCTCTCCTCCCGGGAGGAAAAGGTGCGTAGTTTCAGCCTTGACCGTCTCCTTAACGCCTTCGACCGCCTTATCGACCGGGGCTGTCGGGGCTTTAAATTCATCGACCGCACTTTTAATCTTGATATCAATTCCTGCATCCGCATACTGGATTTCTTTTACAACCGATGGCCCAGAGACGAGAGAGGCATCCTTATTGGCCCGGCTGTCACCCGGCAGGTGGCTCAGGGCGTAGAAAGAGGGCAGAGTTTTTTCCTTCACTTCGAAGTCGTCCCCGACCGCTTCGATGAGAGGCTGCTGGAATCACTCTCCCGTTTCCCCGATGGCGGTGTACAGCTGGAAATGGGTGTCCAGACCCTCGATCCGGAAATCGGCAGCAGAATCAGCCGAAAGGTAGATGCGGCCGGGACAGCACAAAGCCTTTCCCTTATCAAAAAACGTACCGGAGCCCATGTCCATGCAGACCTCATCATCGGGCTGCCCGGAGAGGATGATACCGGATTTGCCCGGAGCTTTGATGCCCTTCGGGGCATGAAACCTGATGAGATTCAAGTTGGGATACTTAAACTCCTCCCCGGGGCTCCCATCGCCAGACATGTTGAAGCATTCGATCTGGTATTCAACCCCGAACCGCCGTATGACATTCTCAAGTCGGGCTGTATCAGCTTCCCACGAATGCAGGAGCTCAAACGTCTGGCGAAGTACTACGATATCTTCGTCAATTCCGGAAAATTCGCCGATACCATGGAGTTGATTATGGATGGTGAGGTCTCGGCCTTTGCCGCCTTCGACAAATTTTCATCCTGGCTCTATACCGCCGCGGGGCAGGATCATGGCATCAGCCAGCAGCGGCAGTATGCCCTGGTTCTCAGGTTTCTCACCGAAGGGCATGGCATGGATACGGGTCGGGCCGTCGAACTCCTTGCATCAGACTTTATGAAGCTGGGCAATGAGCGGTATATGCCTGAATGTCTGAGGTAATTGCCTTAAATAATCTTTTAGTCTACATTTTACTCAGTTTTGTCAAAAAAAAGGATAGCAGATATGAAAAGCCCCGGGGATATCGTTGTTACAGGAATCGGAACCATCACATCCATCGGCCTGAACAGGAAGGATTTCTGGAAAAATCTGACAGAAGGTGTTTCCGGTGCTGACCGGATAAAGGGCTTTGATACCGAAGGATTCAGATCTGCTGTCGCCTGCGAGCTGAAAGACTTCACGGCGGGTGATTTTTTCGATGGGAAAAAAGCCAGGAAGATGGCCCGGTTTTCACAGCTGGCGGTCTGCGCTTCGGTAGAGGCGATGGATGATTCAGGGCTGGACCTGAGCAGCATGGACCCGATTCGAATCGGATGCGTTATGGGTTCGGGAGCCGGAGACTTTGAAAACCTGAGTAAGGAATATGCCACCCTTGCCCAGCGCGGTCCGGGAAAGGGAAATCCTCTGGCTGTTCCGAAGATAATACCCAATATGGCTGCTGGAAACGTGGCGATTGAACTTGGAATACACGGGCCGAACATGGCGGCGTTGTCCGCCTGTTCTTCGGGACTGCACTCAATCGGCATGGCCATGCAGATTCTTCAGCTGGGTGGGGCAGATGTCATGGTTGCCGGCGGCAGCGAATCAACCATTACACCAATTACAGTGAATGCTTACGGCTGTATGAAAGTTCTTACCGCCAGGAATGACGATCCAAAAGGCGCCAGCCGCCCCTTCGATCTCGGACGGGACGGATTCGTTATCGGCGAAGGTTCCGGCGCGTTGATTCTGGAACGCCGGGAAGACGCGGAGAAACGTGGCGCCGGAATTTACGCCACACTCGGCGGGATTGGTATGACAGCCGATGCTACGAGCATCGCCGCCCCGGATGAGAACGGAACATGGTCAGGCAGAGCGATGGAAACTGCCATTAAAAATGCCGGATTGACTCCTGATGATATCGGATACGTCAATGCTCACGGAACCTCAACTGAAGCCAACGATAGAACCGAAACCTGTGCCATTCACAATGTTTTTGGAAGCAGGGGTAAAAAAATACCGGTGAGTTCAAACAAATCAATGATTGGCCACACCCTGGGAGCCGCAGGAGCGATTGAGGCGGCCGCAACCATATTGAGCCTGCAAACGGGAATACTGCCCCCGACAATCAACCAGGAAACCCCGGATCCGAACTGCGAACTGGATACAATCCCGAATCAGGCCCGGGAAGTGAGGATTAAAGCTGCCATCACGAATTCATTTGGATTCGGCGGGCAGAACGCGTCTCTGGCTATAATAGCTGAGTGATAAGACGAGGGAGCTCCCCCGCTGTACTTTAATGCTTTCAGTTTTCTCAGCTTGAAGCTTTCTCCAATTTGAGTAATGCCCAGGATTCTGAGAGACCTTCCATCATCTGAACCTGAAGATCTTTGAGCCGGGTGTGCATTGAATTATACTGTTTTCGCAGCTGATCAACACTTGAGTCCCTGGCTTCCCTGATCCGTGCGGACAGGCTCTTCTCATATGCAATACCGAGTTCCTTAACACGGATTCCCAGGCCCTCATACTGAGCTCTGAGATCCTGAACTCTGGCAACAAGTTTTTCCAGATGCCGAACAACACCCTCACTAGCCTTCAGATGGTAACCCTCGGCGAGTTCTCCCACTAAAGAATTTACCGATACTATTTCGTTTACCCGGTAAGCGTTGGAACCGGCAAAGACAAAACCCTGATTCGTTTTACCTCTCCTGGCATTATTCAGGGCTATGGAAATACAGTACTTCGCGTCATCAGCCTTACAGCTGGACAAACATTTCCATGCGCATTTAAAGGCCGGCCGCTTTCCTTCCTCGGAAGCTTTGATGTACTCATTGCGGATGGCCCGGCCGGGCATTCCCACAGGGCTCTTGATAAGACCGATCTGATCTTCGGTACAGTCGACATAAGCCTGTTTAAACTGCAGATCGGCATCACATTCATCTGTCGCCACAAAGCGGGTACCCATCTGAACGGCTGAAGCGCCCAGTTTGAGTACTGCATGAATATCATCACCGGTGTATACACCACCACCCGCAATAACGGGAATAGCACGCCCGAATTCCTCTTCAAAGGGTTTGAGGGCCTCTACAATTCCGGGAACGATAGCTTCAAGTTGGTATTCCGGATCATCAATCTGTTCTTCGGTGAAACCGATATGCCCCCCGGCCTTCGGGCCCTCGAAGACTACCGCATCGGGTACATCGTTGTAGATTTTCTTCCACATTCGGAATATCAACTCTGCAGCCCGGACCGAACTGACGATAGGAACAGCTTTGACACCATTCTCACGCATTTTTTCCACGGGCAGATCTTTGATAGGCAGCCCGGCACCCATGACAATCAAATCAATTTTTTCTTCAATGGCAACATCCATCAATTCGTGGAAGTCATTCACAGCCACCATGATATTCACACCGATAATTCCGTCGGTTTTCTCCCGGGCACTGCGGATTTCCCTGCGGAGTGCGCGAAGATTCGCGGCCCTGCCGTCTTTATAATAATCCGGCTCTATCATTCCGATTGCATTCGCAGCGATGATACCAACTCCTCCGGCTTCAGCAACCGCGGAGGCCAGACTTGAAAGGGATATACCCACTCCCATACCGCCCTGAACGACGGGAACCCGAGCTGTCAGATTCCCGATTTTCAATGAGGGCCACTCAAAATGAGGTAAGTGAAAATACTTCAACTGCTCTCTTAAGCCATTGAAAGGTATGGTTTTGGATATTTCTTCTGTCAGGCTTCTCAATGTGGAAAAAGTATTTTCAAAGCTGATTGTATTCAACATATATCTCCAAATGGAGGAATTTCCGCAGGTTCTCACCAACGAATATAACTGTTCATGACACATTACATAGTTTTGTCATGGAAGGGAAGGGCAAATACGGTGATTAAATCTGTTCATTTTGTGTGATTTGCTTGTGTTTTCCGAATCACAAGTGGTATAGCTATCCTAAAGTATGATGATTCTTTTATCGCCGACAAAACAGATGGATTTTACTTCATCCTTAACAGATACCGCATCCGTTTCCATGGAAAATGAAGAGGTACATTTTAAAAAAGAGGCCGCTGAGCTGAATCAAATCCTGCAGACTTACAACTGGAAAGAGCTCGCTTCCCTGATGATGATCAGCCCGTCACTGACCGATCAGACCTATAATAATATTCATGAATTCGCATCATCTTCTGCATGCCGAAGATCAGCAATATTTGCCTATTCCGGAACGGTCTTCCAGGCCATCAGCCCTCAGACCTTGAATACGGATCAACTCTGTTTTGCTCAAAATCATCTGAGAATTCTTTCCGGAATTTATGGAATCCTGAGTCCCTTCAGCCTGATTAACGGATATCGCCTTGAGATGAAAACAGCTCTTAAACTGCCGGGAAATGAATCACTCATATCTTACTGGAGGCCCAGGATAAGCCAGTACCTCAACACTGAATTATCCGGAAGAAATGAAGATACGACAGTCCTGAACCTTGCATCCGGGGAATACAGCAGGGTGATTGATAAAAAAGCACTCAGGGGAAAACTGATTACCTTTCATTTTAAGGAGAAGAACGGGGATAAACTGAAGACTGTCGGGATGTACGCAAAGATCGCCCGGGGACTGATGCTACGTCGAATACTGCTTGATAAGGTTATTGATCTGCAGCTGCTTCAAAAGGGGCAGACAGGCGGATATCGATTCAATGAAGTATCAAGCACAGAAACTGACTGGATTTTCGTTCGGAACACTGT
>JAUUYD010000363.1 GCA_030590585.1 Spirochaeta sp. | reverse complement strand
GACGGAGCCGATACTGCCTTGGAGTTGGCTTTGGCCCAGCGGCCAATGGTTGTTCTTCAGGATATTTCATTGACGGCTCATCAAGAAGTTTATTAAACATCTCAACACCGGTACAGACGGATTTCTGGGTTTCTTTGATACCGATAATCGCCACTTCGTCACCGACATGAAGAACACCACCCTCAATACGACCTGTTACAACAGTACCCCGGCCGGAAATTGAGAACACATCTTCAATGGGCATCAGGAATGGTTTGTCCAGAGCACGTTCGGGAATTGGAAAATAACTATCCATTGCATCAAGGAGTTCCACAATGCTGGTTGTTTTCTCGGCGTCATCAATGTTGGTCATGGCCTGAAAAGCACTTCCCATGATGATGGGTGTTTCGTCACCGGGGAAACCATACTCATCAAGAAGTTCACGAACTTCCATTTCCACGAGTTCAACAAGTTCAGGATCGGCGAGATCCATCTTATTCATGTAAACAATCAGGCTGGGAACGCCAACCTGACGGGCAAGCAGGATGTGCTCACGAGTCTGAGGTTCCGGACCGGAGTCGGCAGCAACCAGAAGAACAGCACCGTCCATCTGAGCAGCACCTGTAATCATGTTTTTGATGTAATCTGCATGACCCGGACAGTCAACGTGAGCGTAATGACGTTTCTCCGTCTCATACTCAACATGACGTGTATTAATGGTGATACCGCGCTCCTTTTCTTCGGGAGCATTGTCGATATCCTCGTAGCTCATCACCTTACCGCCTAACTTGGCTGCACTATACATGGTAAGAGCAGCAGTCAGTGTGGTTTTACCGTGATCAACGTGGCCGATAGTACCGACATTAATATGCGGCTTCGTCCTCTCGAATTTTTCCTTAGCCATGAATATCCTCCTACGGCTACACGGGTATATGAACCGGCAATCCAATTACCGATATCTGCCCGACGGCATGATCCAGAAGATATCGGCGTAAACGCCAATACCAACTCAACAGCACATTATTAATGAGATAACCTTTACGCGGAAGAGAATCAGACGGGCACGGGACGACGGTAAAAAACCGTACAACCCGAGAGAGAAGAAGACTCACCGTCGATATCGGATGTCATTCGCCTGGGGCTCTGCCCCCGGTTCGTCCGACAAGGAACCGTCCGGAAAGATCATCCTCGCCCGAAAGAGGCCCGACAGATAAACTGCAGGGCATTCCGCGAGGGGTCTGATTGAGAAATCACAAGGATTTTCAATCACTCACACATCCCGGATAGATCAACTCACCATCCGGAACAGACAATCCACTCAAGCTCTAAAACTGAATGGACTGCCGCTCAGCAACTACCACTTATAGTTACTGAACGCTTTATTGGCTTCCGCCATTCTATGGGTATCTTCCTTCTTTTTAAAGGCAACACCCGTTGAATTAAACGCATCGAGTAACTCGGCGCTCAATTTTTCCTGCATACTCCTACCGCTCCTGCTCCGGGCCGCGTTGATTAACCAGCGCATGGCTAGAGCCTCACGCCTGGATTCACGAACTTCAATAGGAACCTGATAGGTTGAACCACCAACACGGCGGGATTTAACTTCCACCATGGGTTTCACATTTTCAACGGCTTTGAGAAAAATCTCCAAAGGCTCTTTATCGGATTTTTCACCAACGATAGCCATCGCACCGTAAACATTTCGATAACTAACAGATTTCTTACCCTTAAGCATCATTCTGTTAACAAACTTCGTTACAACTTTACTTCCATACCGGGGATCCGCATTGACGGGCCGTATGGGAGTCTCTCTTCTTCTTGACATAAGTCCCTCTACGCCTTGGGCTTCTTGGTCCCGTATTTGGACCGGGCCTGTCTACGGCCATCGACACCCAGAGTATCCTTTGTACCACGAACGATGTGATAACGAACACCGGGAAGATCCTTAACTCTGCCCCCACGGATACAAACAACAGAATGTTCCTGCAGGTTATGTCCAACACCCGGAATATATGCAGTAACTTCGATTCCGTTGGACAGGCGTACACGAGCAACCTTCCGCAGGGCGGAATTAGGTTTCTTAGGTGTAATAGTCATAACTCGAGTGCACACACCCCTCTTCTGGGGGCAGGACTGCAGAGCCGGTGAGTTAGTCTTCTTGACTGAGGATTTTCGTCCCTTTCTCACTAATTGATTTATGGTCGGCATATTATACGTCAACTCCTAATAAGTGCTATCGGCTCAAGTCCGCAAAGCACGGAGATATTAGCGGTTTGCTTCCTAAAGGTCAATACCGGGAAGTCCGCAATCAGAAGGGTGCTCAGCACCCCCTCTTAACAACCTGATTATTCTGCTGGTCCGGCACTCCGTGAAGCTTGTGCGGCAGCCGGTTCAACACCTTCTTCATCGAGCATCTCTGCATCAAGACGCCGCTGTTCCAGTATTTTCGCCACATGGGCATCCAGATCTTCAGTGTCTTTGGTAAACAGCTTCAACTCCCTGTACTTTCGCATACCCGTACCTGCCGGAATGATGTGGCCGATTACCACATTTTCCTTCAGTCCTCTCAGACTGTCCGTATCACCAGCTATAGCGGCATTTGTAAGTACCCTGGTGGTTTCCTGGAAACTGGCGGCAGAAATCCAACTGTCGATGTTCAGTGACGCTCTGGTGATTCCCAGAAGCAGGGGTTTGGCCATGGAAGCCTGCCCACCCTCTCTCACAACCTTTTCGTTCTGTGTCCTGAACTGATATTTGTCTACCTGCTGACCAAAAATAAAATTGGTATCACCAACATCAATAATCTCTACCTTGCGCATCATCTGCCTGATAATGACACCGATATGCTTATCATTAATGTGAACACCCTGCATTCGGTAAACTTCCTGAACTTCATCCACCAGAAATTGCTGCAGTGCATTCTCACCCTGAATCTCAAGAACATCATGAGGATCTTTCGGGCCGTCGCAAAGAGGTTCAGCCGCATCAACCGGATCTCCATTCCGCACCAGAAGATGCCGCCCCATAGGCACAAGATGTTTTATTTTATCACCATAGGGATCGACTACAGTTATGATTCTTTTACCTTTGCTGATGCCTTCAAACTCCACCGTTCCGCCGATACGGGACAGGATGGCGGAATCCTTGGGCCGGCGAGCCTCGAAAAGTTCACCAACCCTGGGAAGACCACCGGTGATATCCTGGGTTTTCTGACTTTCTTTAAGCATCTTGGCAAGAGTCTGACCGGCCTTTACGGTAACTCCATCCTCAATATTGAGGTAGGAGTTCTCCGGTAGATAATAATCCTGAAGATCGCTGCCCTCATCATCAACAATGGTAATACGGGGCTGAAGGGTATCTGCAGAGGTATCGGTAATTTTCTTTTCAATATTCCCGGTATCCTCGTTGATTTCCTCACGGAGTGTGGTTCCGGGGATTATATCCTCAAACTTCACCTTTCCGTTTACCTCAGCAATAATGGGCTCACTGAAGGGATCGAAAATGGCCAGTGATTCATCAGCTTTTGCGAGATATCCCTCAGTTATGAGTAAGGTGGAACCGTTTCTGATCTCCACTTTCTCATCCTGAGCAACCAGGAGAATACGATCTTTTCGTATGACGGCAAATGCGTTTTCTTCAGCTTTGACAATATTGCCTTTACGTTCAAGTACCGCTTCACCCTTGATAACCTTGTCTCCATCTTTCGGATTTATATCGTCACCCCTTTTGGTTTCGATTTCCGCAAGAATCCGGGATACCTTCAAAAAGCCTTTACG
>JAUUYD010000102.1 GCA_030590585.1 Spirochaeta sp. | reverse complement strand
TCAGCCCCGGCACCCAAAGCGGCAATATGGTGATCGAGGCCTCCAAGAGAAAAGGGTATATCCTTTTCCAGGCCGAGCTGTTCCCCGGCAAATTGTGCCGTTGAACCGTAAATAGTCCCGGGACGAAAAACCCGGGAGAGAAACTCCTGGGGAATATTCAACGCCGAAAGGGCTCTATTCCACCACTTCATGTCCTTAAGATTATAGATACCCAGAAGCGATGCCGTACCCGAATCCCCAATCAGCTCATTCGTAAACATATAAGCCAGATAATCCGAGATAGTCATGATATGCCTGACCCTGTTCCAAAGTGCTGGCTTGTTTGTCTGGAACCATCGAATCTTTGCAACAGCGAATCCAGGGCCCTTTAAGCTCATGCCTGTTATATTAAGATACTCTTTATCGGACCAGAGTTCGTTCAATTCATTGTCGTCTTCCAGGCCCCTGTTATCCGGCCATAGAATCAGCGGTGTGAGAGGCTGAAAAGCTTCATCCATCAGAAGAAAAGAGTTCGCCTGGGAGGAGTAGGAAACTCCGCAAATATCTGAGGGTGTAACTCCGGCCTTGTTACAGGCCTCATCGATTATGTTCTTTATTGACAGCCAGAAACGGACAATCTCCACTTCCCAGGTATTTCCGGCAGCATCAGCTACCGGTACTGCGGCCCGTCCAAGCCCAAGGAGAATCCCGGAACGGTTCACAATCACAGCTTTAAAATAGCTGGTTCCTAAATCAAGACCCAGTACAACATCCAAATCAGAACCTCTAGTAGGGCTTTGCAGGTAGTACAAATGATTTTTTGTACTCCTCTGCTTTTTCTTTATCTTTATCTTTAAATATGCGCATAACACAAATCGGCTCGGTCCGTGAAATAATATCACTTGCGTAATGGTATCCACGGCCTTCCACTACAGGCTGAACCCAACCGGCACAATGGTCACAATAGAGTTCAAAGGCTCCTGCATCGTTATCCAGAGCCTTACTCAGTGAGGGGCATTTGTTCATCTTTAATTCAAAATAATCATCCGTTAATTCAAGATCCGCATCACAATTCTCCTCAATGCGTATATGCTCCCAATAATCATACATTCCTTTCAAACCGTCTTTCTCTATATATGGACCAAGGATAGTGTCCTGAAGGGACGCAATCCGCCGCCAATACTTTTGAAGATGATCATGACCCTGTTCTTCAAGCATTTTAAAAAGTTCGTTATACATACGAACAAAATGATCACTTGGAATCATTGAACTGTCTCCTTATTGTCATTTTATATTCACCTTCAGAAATAAGATCTGTTTCAATTTCAAACGGTGTATCCTCAGACCAGGCATTATTCATAAACTCCATTTGAAGATAGAAATCATCAACAACAGAAATTTTATTCTCTTTTAAATGCCTCACGGCAGGACAGTCGCTTACATGAAAACAAACTTCATTCTCATTTTCGATGATGTTAAAAACGCCCTTTTCCCGGCTGTAGTAGTAAGTCCAATGCTCAAGAAGTTTGTGATATTCTCCATTCTTCAATTCGTTGTAGATATCCTGATAAACATACTGTGCAGTTCGGCGAAATAATTCAGCCAGAAAATCCCGGCCGTATTCTGATACGACAAAGTTGATTGTTTCATTTGTTGCAAGATGGAAGTCCTTATGAACCTCTCCGACATCCTTATATCTCATTGATATTTCCTCACCCGGTAACCCGGGCCTTTAAATTAAATACTCTTTATATGATTCAAGACAGTTCTCAATTCTCTTTTTACTCTCCTGGGTGAGAACATTCTTCTGTGAAGGAACCATTGTTTTCTCACTCGAAAAGATATCCAGAACTTTGAGTGCATATTTCTGACCAACCCAGACTGTATCCAGATTTTTTCCATATATACCATCAAATATTTCTATCATTATTCGCTGATAGTCCCGGGCTTTCTCCATATCGCCCCCATCAACAGCATCAGCAATACTGCGGAAGAGCTTTGCACCCAATGGAGCCATTCCAACAAGGGCGCCATCACACCCCAGGGCAAGAGATTCATCCACAACCCATTCCTGCCCCTCAAAAAGAGTAAAATCAACGTCCTTTTTTAGATTCAGCAATTCCTTTCGGGCTCTCAAACTGTCTGAAGAATTCTTAACTCCTGCAATGTTCGGATGGCTGAAAAGATCCTTGAATTGCTCTTTAGAAAAAGCTATGCCGTTCACCCCCGGCAGATAATACAGATACACCGGTTTTTCTGAAAAGTCAGCAATATCATGCATATAGGCTACCGGATCTTCAGGTTTGGCCCATCCACCGGGGAGCTGTATGGCGAATGAATCACATCTGTACTCAGAATATTTCTCAATATTCTCAAGAATCCCGCTCAAGCCTGTTGCATGTGCTCCAACGATAATCTCCGCTCTCCCATTAATTACAGATCCTGCTGTTTCAAGTAAATCAGTTTTCATGGAACTGCTCAAAACAGCCCATTCCCCCATTGTGCCGAGAAAGAAAAAACCCTCAATGCCTCTTTTAAGGTCAAACTCCAGCAGCTTTTCCAGTGATTTTTTATCAATATCACCATTCTCATTTAATGGTGTAATAGATGCCGAATAGATTTTTTTCATTTAGATAACTGCCCCTTTTTATTTATTACGATTTCTGAAAAAAACATTAAAACCAGTAAAATTGTTATACCTGCAGAAAGACCGGGAAAAAACATTCTGAATCCGCCGTACCCGATAATGGAGGAGCTCACAAGCGGTCCCAGGGAAGCACCCAGGGAACCGGCACCTATTACAGCTGCAAGAAATCGAGAATTGCCCCCGGCGTATTTTCCAACAGAGATAATTGTGGCCCATATAGGACCTGAGAATAATCCAATCAGTACTATCAAAGATTTCAAAACCAGCGGAGTCCAAAGGAAGGATAAGGTTATTGCACATCCAAGCATCCCGATGGTAGAGATAAAAAGAATAATCCAGAGAGAAAGACGTTTAGGAATAATTACAGCAAAAAGTCTGCCAATTATCAGCCCCGTCCAGAATAAACTCACTCCACGTGCGGCTTGAGCCGGTGAAAATAAATAGGAGGCTTCCAGATAGGCCGGAAGCCAGAAAACCAGAAAGCTTTCACTGAGTACATAGAATAATATTGAGAAACCCAGGAGATAGAATGTCGGTTCTGTAAATAGGGATTTCTCCCGCCTTAATGTATTTGCCCCTGCGTCTCTGCTCTCTATTACCGAGCGTCCACGAATATCATGAAAGGAGAAGGATATAAAAAGAATGGTCAGTATCAGTTCCAGAAAACCGAAAAGGATGAAAATTGTCTTCCAGGGAATCTGATTGTCCATCAGTAATGCGACAATTTGCGGAGCTGCTATTGCCCCGATACAGTAAAAAACCTGGGAAAGATTGAGAAGGCGTCCGGAGCCCGGGGAATCGTAACCGGAAACAAGTACCGAGGCAAAAGTTTCAACCAATCCACCGCTGAAACCAAGGAGTATTATCCATGCCAGCAACTCTATAAATGTCGACAATACGGGCATGATAAAAAATGACGCCGAAAGTCCAACAAGACCGAAGGCCACAAGTAATCCCGGTTTTATTCCGGTTCGTTCCAGTAGGGCACCGCCGGCAAAAGATGAAATCATAAAGACAAAGAACTGAACGGAAAACAAGTAGCCGAAAGATTTCAGTGAAATCCCCAAGTCACCAACCATCGTTGTTACAAGCGGTGGTATCACATTTACAGACATGGCAAAAGCGGCCAGAGTCATAATCACACTGATAAATGCCAGCAGGGAGGGAATAGAAGCCCTCCCTCTTTTGCCAATTGCAGCTTTAGTCTCCAATATTCTATACGCCCATTTTACCCAGTATTCTTGAAGTTTCATCAATCAGCATCTGCCCGGTTTCGGATCCGAACATGGCATTTGAGGCTTCATATCCGCCTTCTTCTTCAGCCTCCGGAGTTACGATGTAACCCTGGAGCTCTCCATTTGCCAGATTGATAATAAAAAGATTCTCATGACAGGATTTAACTTCAAGAGAGTATTCGATAAAGACTTCCCCGGGCCAGGCACTGAAAAACCATTCTCCGACTTTGAAAACCTGAACTTCTGCAGGAAGGCAGCTTTGAGCATATTTTGCGATTTCTCCATTCTCTGAAGCTGTTGCCAAAGTTATTGTCTCTTCAGCGCCAAACCAGTCACACTCTGCAGTTCGAATTTCCTGACTTGAAGCAGCACTTTCTCTAAGAGATTTCAGACGGACGACGGCCTTTTTCAGTTTCATCTCTGCATCCGCCAGAGAACCTACTTTTTTCAAACCGGGGGTTATGAAACCCTGCTCCCAGGCAAGATTGATTGAAGAGGAATAATCAATATCACCAATTACTTTTTCAACGCCGATGGCCAGCATCTCCCCCAGTCTCTTTGCTTCGGAAAACGTGTTCGCAGTCGTTACATGTCTGGGGCTTTGGTTACCCTCAGGGCCGGTGTGATAAAGAACCGGGCAGTGAGTTCCAAGAATATTCTTCTGAAGATATTCCCTGGTAAAAGAGGGAAAATCACCGCTGATGAGTGTTGAATCTTCATGAAGTACGGTGGGATGCATTGAATATACCAGCATACAGGCTATATAGGCACTGGATTCCAAATCCCTTACCAGCAGGACAGGCAGCTCCGGGTCGGCAGGTCCCGAAGGGTCCCTTCGATTAGTCCCAACACCGGAGCCATCGGCAATACTGAGCCCGGCTTCGGCGGGACGCCGGTTTTTAAATGCTTCAATACCGGAATCTACAATACCGTCTTCCAGCAATTGTAAATATGCAGGGTCTGCCTGTGGAACAATGGGATCGTTTAAATTGCTTAAATAATCGACGGTACCAGGTCCGGAGTGCGTATGGGTTGCGGAAATCATGATGGCCCCTTCCTCTATACCGGTACTTTCCGAAATTCTTTTTCGCGCTCTTTTACCCATGGCCTTATCAATAAAAATGATATCATTTGCAATAAACATTATATCGTTATTACCATTATTCAGATATAAAGAACTACTGAAAAGTGGATTCTCAGTTCCCGTACTGTAGCGCTCAACATGAGGATAACCGAAAAGAAACTGTGAATCTTTCGGGGTAATATCGAATTCTGCGGAACCTGCTGTTAACTGACTCATAAACACTCCTTGGAAATAATCTTATTAGTTCCCCTGGAAATAGGTGGAAACTATCTTGAATCTGTCATACCGGTACTTTGAGATAAAAACGGCAACCGGACGTTCCTCTTTATCAAACATAATCTCGGTGTCCATCAGAATCGGGCTGCCGTGTGAAATGTTCAAACGTTTGGCAATTAAATCATCCGCGCTAATTGCTTCGATAACTTCCCGTACAAACGACACCTTAATCGGTTCATCCTTTTCCCAGAGACTCAAGAAATCTATCCGGGTCAGCATCTCATCCTTTAACGATTTTGAAAATTCCAGAGGGATATATACCTGGTCAAACGCCAGGTTCTCAGCTCTGTTTGTGTCCAATCTCTCAAAAAAAAGACACTCTTCATTTTGAAGAAGAGAAAGGGACATGGCGATATCCCGGGGTGGGATAATTATCTCACGGGTTATCAGCTTTCGCTCTGTATCAGGTGAATCCTGCTTCATGGATTTAGAATAGGCATAATCCATAATGGCAATTTTTTTCGGCTTGGATGCTTTTACAAAAGTACCCCGTCCCTGCATCCGTTCAATAAGGCCCTGCCCTTCCAGGAGCATCAGAGAATGACGTACGGTGATTCTGGAAACTCCATATTCATCACAGAGTTCCCGTTCAGTCGGTAACTTAACGCCGGGGAGAAAATCTTTGTTCCAGATTTTTTCCCGGAGGATATTGTACAATCTTTGATAAGTCACCATCGGCATAAACTCTGCTCCCATAAATTCTCAGAATGGTTATAATAACCTAATCTTATCAAGAAGTGTAACTTAGAACAAAAGGAATACTCTATCCCATACTGAGAACATCTGATGGAGATTAATACTCTTTAATCCCATTCACCCAGGTTGCTTTGACTTCCAGGTCTTCATCCAGAAGAACCATACTTGCGTTATACCCTTCTTCTATCCTCCCATGCGTTTTCTCAAGGCCTAATACAGCAGCAGGATTTAAAGACGCCATTCGACATGCCTGAGAAATACTGACATCCAACAATTTCACAGCATTACGAAGAGCTCTATCCATGGTTAAGCCGCTTCCGGCCAATCCTCCCGGGCAGGGCGAATTTACAGTTCCCCGGGCAGGGGCTCCCTCATAGGCAAATCGAACCTCCATATCGCCAATTCCCTTGTACACTCCCGGAGGGTTACCAGCTCCTACACTGGCATCAGTTATAAGACAGACTTTATCCGGACCTTTGCAGGCAAGAGCCATTTTCACAGCAATGGGATCAACGTGTTCCGAATCAAGTATAAAATCCACACTGACATCCTGATCGGCAAGAATCACCTCAACCGCACCGCATGGCCGCACTCCGGGGTCTTGTTCGGCCGGGCAGGGAAATACATCATAAAAATGAGTGGCATGACCCGCGCCGGCTTTGATTGCGGATACGGTCTGATTCACATCCGCCGCCGTGTGCGTAATGAATACCGGATTACCGTCTTCTTTCATGCAGTGAATAAGTCCAAGGGCATTCTCCACCTCAGGAGAGATGGCAAAAATACTCCGATAAGGTAAAGCTGAATCTCTCATGGCATTCACCCTTGCTTCAGTCCGTTCCATCAGGGACTTTGGATTGATAGCCCCGGGAAGCCCCAGGAAAGGACCCTCAAAGAAAAAACCCAGGAGTTCAGTACCTGTATATTGCCTCCCGGACAAGGTTTCAATAAACAGATTATCTTCACCGGGGGGCAGCGGGAGTATACCGGCCAGTACACCGGTAACTCCGAAGGATGGAAGTACCTTGCAAATGGCCTGAAGATCGTCCGGGCCCTTGTCAAACTGCAGATCTTTAACACCGTGTATATGAAGATCTATAAACCCCGGGGATAGAAAACCGCCTCTGCCGTCAAAAAACTCTTTCGCATCCATCCCGCCCTCGCTCGGGGATGAAAAAACAGAGACAATTTTACCATCGATTATCCCGACAGACATTCCTTCAAGAACGCTGTCGGGAAGAATCACATTTACATCTTTTATCAATAAATCAAACATGACTGAAGTCTAATCCAAACTCACCCTTTTACCAGTATTATGTGACTCAAGGGCGGCGGTCATTATCTGATGGCTCCAAACCGTCTCCTCCGGCAGTACATTGGGGAAGGAGTGTGTTGACCCTCCCTCGCGGAATTCCTGCATAAAAGCACCCAGCATCTGCTGAAAGGAATCCGAGAAACCGAATTCGAATATGCCTCCGGTTATAGTCGGCAGAAAACTGGCCGGACCGATATCCACCCTGGTCCAGCCCTGTTCTTTGCCCCGGGTTTCCAGATAATAAAAAGATCTCGGATCACGGGTTGTAAATCTCGCCGAGCCTTCCGTCCCGTATACTTCGATAAACCAGTTATTTGTATCTCCGGGAGACATTCTCTTGGTTTCCAGTATCATGGGGAAGGACTTGCCGTTTCCCGGATCGATGCAGCGGCACATCAGTGTGG
>JAUUYD010000353.1 GCA_030590585.1 Spirochaeta sp. | reverse complement strand
TCTGCAGCGCTTCGGGTAATGCTCAAAGATTCTGGAAACTGCTCCAGTCCCAACTCGGGCTGGACGATGGCTGCCGCTGCCGGAGCCCTGGGTATCAGACTTGAAAAAGAAGGGGCCTATCTTATCAACGAAGAGGGCCGTAAACCCCAAGGGGAGGATATTCGACGGCTATCCCCGCTGCTGATATGGTCTCTGGTTTTGAACCTGATTCTGTTTCTTGCTGTTGAAATGATCGTTTCAGGACTGCTGAAGTTCTGGCTGTGAATCCCATTAAGGCCAACGGCCCATCCCCCTACCAACAGATACCGTACATCATTTTTGTTTAAGTACTTGATGAACTCTTTGAAGTCGTCCGGTAGTAGCCTCTTTGCCATAGAAACACTCCCTTTAGATAAGTGATGGTCTCGAGTCGTTCACAGATCGTCGCATTGGCCCAGTACTTACGGTCTTGTTTATCAAGATCATTCTGACTTCCGATAGATAGTTCAGCTCGATCCATTTTTAACTCTCCCTGATCATCGAAAGCGGATCCAAAAGCCTGTCAACTTCGTCATCAGGGAGTATCCCGGCTTCTTTTACAACTTCCCTGACAGTTTTACCGGACTCAAAGGCAATATGAGCCAGATCGGCGGCCTTGTCATAGCCGATTTTCAGGGCCAATGGCGTTACCAGGGCCAGAGACTGCTCAATCCAGGCGGCAGCCCGCTTCTCATCGGCTTTGATACCGGCGATACAACGCTCTCCAAGAGCACGGGCGGCGCCTCCCAGGACTTCCATCGCCCTCAGGGAACACCATGCAATCATCGGATGCATCATATTCAGCTGCAGGGGGCTGTTCGTTCCCCCGATGCTTACCGACAGTGCCTGTCCCCGGGCAAAAGCGGCAGCCTGTATCATCATCTCAGGCATCACAGGATTCACCTTCCCGGGCATGATTGAACTTCCGGGCTGCAGTGCCGGGAGTGATATCTCTCCAAGACCGGCCCGGGGACCTGATGAGAGAATCCGGAGGTCGTCGGCTATCTTACCAAGGGAGATGGCTGTTGTATTCACAGCTCCCATCAGTTCAACCTGGGCATCCCGGCAGGCAATGGCTTCGAATCGATTTGCCGCAGCGACAAATTTAATCCCTGATGATTCACTGATATAGGAAATCGCGGCTTCCGGGAAACCTTCTGGGCAGTTCAAACCTGTGCCGATTGCGGTTCCGCCAAGGGCAAGTTCTTCAAGGTTGGCGAAGGTGGAGGATATTCGGCCGATGCTCTTTTTAATCTGTTCCCGGAAAGCACCGAATTCCTGACCGAGGGTCATGGGGACCGCATCCTGGAGGTGTGTTCGTCCCAACTTGATGATATCGGAAAACTCCTTCTCTTTGACGGACAGGCTTGTCTCCAGAACTTTCAGGTCTTCAATCAACACTCCGGCTGCAATTCTATTTGCAATGTGCAGCGCTGTGGGTATGACATCGTTGGAAGACTGACCTTTATTGACATGGTCGTTGGGATGTACCGGCGAACGTGTTCCCTTTTCACTCCCGAGAGCGGCATTGGCGCGATTGGAAAGCACCTCATTCATATTCATATTGGTACTTGTGCCGCTTCCGGTCTGGAAGACATCCACCGGAAACTCATTCTTCAGCTTTCCTGCAATAACTTCATCGGCCGCAGCCGCGATGGCATCGGCAAGACCGGCATCAAGTCCGCCCAATTTACTGTTTGTAACTGCCGCTGCCTTTTTAACCAGTGCCAGAGCCTTGAGAAAGGATTCCGGCATGGTGAAAGGGGAGATTCCGAAGTTTTCAACAGCCCGCTGGGTCTGTGCGCCGTACCACGATTCTTCCGGAAGGGCGACGTCTCCCATTGAGTCGGATTCCATGCGATAGCTCATTAATTTTGACTCCTTATTTTCCTGATATTCAGCTTCGGCTTCCCGGGAGGCTCTTTCCGGAAGCTATCCCGGGCAGCGCGGCAGAGGTCATTTAAACTCTACTTCCTCTCCTCAAGAACCGGCCATGGAAGTTCAATATCCCCGGTGTAGAGCGCTTTCGGCCTGAAAATTCGATTGTCGGAACGCTGCTCCAGAATATGGGACAACCAGCCTGAGGAACGGGCCATGGCGAATATAGGCGTGAAAAGATTCGAGGGTATTCCCAGAAGACTGTAAACAGCACCGGAGAAAAAATCCACGTTGGGATAGATGGGTTTGCCTTTTTCTTCCATCTTTTCCCGAAACACAGCTTCAACTTCCTTGAGAATATCCAGCTTCATCGAGTCACCGTACTTGACGGAAAGGGTTCCGAGAAACTCCTCCATGATAATGGCCCGGGGATCTTTGGCCTTGTAAACCCGGTGTCCCATACCCATGACTTTGCGTTTCTCCAATAGGGCCTTTTCCACCCACGGCCGGGCGTTTTCAACGCTGCCTATCTGCTTAATCATGGCCATTACCTTTTCATTGGCACCGCCGTGAAGACTGCCGAAGAGGCTTCCGATCGCCGCCGAGATTGAGCAGTAGCAGGTGGACAGGGTTGATGCTACCACCCGGGCGGTGAAGGTTGACGCGTTGAATGAATGTTCGGCATGGAGAATCAGGCATTTATCCATGATTTCACCATCTTCCCTGTCGGGCTCTTCCCCATTGAGCTGCCATAGAAAGTTGGCACCGTGGGAGAGGTCGTCACGGGGCGGGATGTAATCCTGGCCATTGTTGAAACGGTAAAATGCGGCTACAACTGGAGGAATCTGAGCAATCTGATGCAGGGTTTGCCTGCAGTTGCATGTGGGGGAGTGCTCAATCTTATGGTCTATATAACCTGAGAGAAAATTTATCGTTGATTGGAGGAGTTCCATGGGATGAGATTCCCGGGGGAAGCTCTTTATCATCTGAAGAATAGGTTCTTTGAGCTCCCGGCTTTGACGCATTCGGAGACTGAATTCATCAAGCTCTCCGGATGTGGGAAGCTCTCCGTAGAGTAGAAGGTAGGTTACCTCTTCAAAGCTGGCATTGGCGGCCAGATCTTTTATTCTGTATCCGAAATAGTAGAGCCGGCCCTGCTCCCCGTCCACTTTACAGATTCTGCTTTCACCGGCGATGACGCCTTCAAGGCCTTTGGCATAGGTGGTATCCGACATGATTGTTCTCCTTTTTTATGTTTTATGGAGGGGGCGGCCTTTCAGGGCGAGTGCCGCCTCCTTTGTGATTTCCGACAGAGTAGGGTGACCATGAACCGTCAGGGCGATGTCCTGGGCACAGCCGCCCATAGCCATCACGCTCACCGCTTCGGCGATAAGTTCCGAGGCCCCATGACCGACAATTACCACTCCCAGCAGTTTATCGTCCCCGGGGCTGCTCAGTAATTTAACAAAACCGTCACCGGCTCCGGCAGCCAGGGCCCTGGCGTTGGCCGCGAAAGAAAACTGCCCCTTTTCATATGCTGTCCCCTTCGCCTTGAGTCCCTCTTCAGTTTCACCGGCCCAGGCCAGTTCCGGTTCGGTGTAAACAATTCCCGGGATGGGCCCGGCCCAGGGAGGATGGGCTTCACCGGCAAACAGGGCGGCCAGGGCAACGGCCTCCTCCTCCGCCTTATGGGCCAGCATCGGGTTGCCAATCAGGTCTCCGATTGCGTAAAGCCCCCTGATGCTGGTGGCATAGTTCTCATCCACCTTGATAAAGCGTCCGTCTTTACTTCGCTCAGGGTTAATTCCCGCTCCCAACGCGGAATCAATATTCGCCCGGCGTCCGACAGCAACCAGAACTTTCTCCACATCAATGGTTTGGGTCTGAATCGACAGGCTGACTTTTCGGGAACTCACCCGGGCGCTTTCCACCAT
>JAUUYD010000488.1 GCA_030590585.1 Spirochaeta sp. | reverse complement strand
GTCTCACCCCGGCGGCTGCCCTTGTAAGGGGAAACCTGAAGAACCGGGTTCTAATCGAAACCCTGCTCATGGCTCCTGTCATGGTTCCCCCCATTACCTTCACCCTGGGAATTCACCACATCTTCCTGAATATCGGCCTGGCGGACAGATGGCTCGGTGTTGTTCTCATACTCACCGCGTACAGCTATCCATACATGCTCAGATCGCTGATGGGGGGATACGAGGCCATCGGCGATCACTATGTCACCACCGCCGCCAATCTCGGTGCCGGAAGATTGAGAAGAACCCTGGAGGTGGAACTCCCCCTGCTTATTCCTGCCATAGTATCCGGAGGTTCCATTGTATTTCTGGTGGCATTCTCGGATTATTACCTGGTATTCCTTGTCGGAGGAGGCGCCGTGTCCGGCTATTCGGGATACCTTTTCCCCTTCCTTACATCCTCGGACAGGCCGGTGGCCGCCCTGCTCACCCTGTTGTTTCTCGCCCTGCCCCTCATACTCTTCGGCCTGGTGGAAACCACCGTATCCCGATGGTACCGCCGCCGGGGGATGGGAGAATAATGATTCATGATTGATACAAAACTGCGTAAATATATTCAAAAACCCTTCGACCTGATGGCCAGGCCCCTCATCGCCGCGGGGCTGAGCCCCACACAGCTTACCCTGATAGCCGCTGGGTTGGGGCTCTTGGGGGCCGCATTCACCCTATTCGGAACCTTCGGATTCCGCATGACCGCATTGATACTTATCATCGTTTCCTCATTTTTCGACATTCTGGATGGAACCGTGGCCCGGAAAACCGGCAGAACTTCCCCCCTGGGAGCCTTTCTGGATCTCGTTCTCGACCGCATTGTCGAAGCCGCTTTCATTATGGCTTTTGCCTTTGCCTTTCCGGCAGCTTATTGGCCGTCCATGGCCTTCCTTTCCCTGGTTATCATCAATTTCTCCGCATTCCTGTTAGCCGGAAGCCTGTTTCCCAATGCGGGAAAAAAATCCATTCACTATGAAAGCGGCCTGGTTGAACGAACAGAAACCTTCATCCTTTTCGGACTGATGCTCGTCATACCAGGTGCCGCAGTCTGGCTGCTCTGGATATTCAACGCCATGATGTCCCTCACCGCCGGCATCCGTTTCACCCGTATCGTCCGCTACGCCAGGCAAAATGGTCTGGACGGTA
Organism: Spirochaeta sp.; assembly: GCA_030590585.1. The sequence goes on along the minus strand of JAUUYD010000488.1, from coordinate 1,568 downwards.
GAATTGACGCTGATAAATCTGATAAGGAGTCTTCCAAATGACCTTTGAACAACGTCCCAAATGTTTTCTCGGCATCACCATCGCTCTTGCCATAATGCTTTTGAGTCTTTCTTCGGCTGCCGCCGAATCACCGGCGGATGATTTTAAGGCATTCAGCAGGGGATCCGCCGTCACTGTTGACCACAGTACCTGGGGAACCCTGCTCGAAACATACATCGATGATGCTCATCCCTCGGGAATCAATCTCTTTAACTATGTAGCCGTCACTCCCGCCGACCGGAGGAACCTGGATTCATATCTGAAAGATCTGCAGCAGATTGATGTTACCGGCCTGGACAAAGATGAGCAGATGGCTTACTGGATTAATCTCTACAACGCCCTGACCATCAAGGTCATTCTGGATTATTACCCTGTGGACAGCATCAGGGACATATCATTACCCGGCAGCCGTGGAGGTCCGTGGAAAGCAGCACTGGTTACGGTAGGAGGAGTGGATTTATCCCTGAATGATATTGAACATGGGATTCTCCGCCCAATCTGGGGCGACCCCAGGATTCACTACGCCGTAAACTGCGCCAGCATGGGCTGTCCAAACCTGGCGTCAAAACCCTATACCGGTGAAAACCTGGATACGATGCTGAATGATGCAGCCAGGTCTTACATTAATCATCCCCGTGGAGTTGATCGTGATGGACGGCGGCTCAGACTTTCATCCATCTACAATTGGTATAAGGAAGATTTCGGAAACAGAGATGAACTTGAAGTCCACCTTCTCCAATATGCCGATCCGGAAAGCTCCGAAGAAATTCGAGGGGCTTCAGGTTCAATCAAGTACGGATACGATTGGGATCTGAACGAAGCTGAGTAAGCCTAAATCAGTTCCGGGGCATCCTCCAGATTATCTTTCTTTTTAAACTTTCTCATAAAAACTGGAATCAGACTCAGTGCCGCAAGAAGTCCAAGAGCTACAAAAAGCTGCCATGGAGCACCCTCACCTATTGTAGCCCCGACAAATCCAAGCCATGCGTAGGCAAAAGAACCCGGGATAATACCCAGGGAAGTGGTCCAGAGGAACTGTCTGGGCTTAATCGTTGTGACACCGGCAAACAGGTTCACCAGGAAAAACGGAAAAATCGGAATGAGCCGCAGAGTGAGCATATAATTCGGTCCGTTTTCTTCAATTTCCCGATTAAACTTTTTCAGTTTTTCACCATATTTAGCCTGAATCCCATCGCCCAGAAAATAACGGGCAGCCAGGAAAATAAGAAAGGCTCCAACAGTGGCACCGACATTGATATAGACCGTTGCCAGCCAGGGACCAAAGAAAAAGCCCCCCAGCAGGGTAAGAACCGTTGCCCCGGGAATTGAAAGAGCGGTAGCAGCGATATAGACAGCGATATACACAATTACGGCCAGCGTATACCGGGTATTCACTGAATCAAGGACAGCCGCGCGGTTATCGAACATGGATTTGAAGTCAACCAGATCTCCAAGAGGTGTGAAAAACCAGAGGACCAGGAGAACGGCAACGATGAATGCCAGTATTATCAGTCGTTTTGTAAATTTAC
>JAUUYD010000144.1 GCA_030590585.1 Spirochaeta sp. | reverse complement strand
TGGACATGCCAGTCATCCGGACGGGGAAGGGTTAAGACCCGGAGCCCCATGCTGTCTGTCCTTTTTTGTCTATGTAGATAATATTCTCGCCTTCCATCACCAGGGCGCGTCTGTTTCTGAAAGCTTCGGCGTATGTGAATCGGGCCTCGATAACCATACGGCCCTTGCGGTCGATGAATCCAACCATTCCATCCGATTCGACGGGAGCCAATCCTTCAGAAAAATCTCCGGCCCAGGGATAAATAGCCGGAACCACCTCGTTTCCGCTGCTGTCCAGGTATCCGGCTAAACCATCCCGGACAAAAAGAGCTCTGCCGTTCTTAAAAGAAGAGGCATAGCCGAATTCCGCCGGTATCACCATCTTCCCCCGACGATTGAGAAAACCGCCCTTCTCTTCCGGAACAACCAGGGCTCTCCCATCGGAATAGGGTTGGGCAAAACGGTAATCCAGAGCCACAGCAAGCTCTCCCTTCCGGTTGATGAACCCATATTTTCCATCTTTCACAACCAGAGCCCGGCCACTGCTGAAGGGGCCGGCAAAGTCATACTCATGACGGAAGACAACCCGGCCGCGCCTGTTGATATAGGCGGCACCCTCGGCATCCTCAACGGCGGCCAGACCCTCCGAGAAATCTCCGGCCTTCCGCCATTCCGGTTCCACAGCCCAATTTCCCTGAACATCCAGATAACCGGCAAGGCCGCCCTTTTCGACAATAGCCATAGCCCGTCTCTGGCTGAACTTCCCTGCAACTGTATATTCAGCCGGTATAACCAATCGGCCTCGGCGGTCTATCCAGCCGCCTTTTCCATCAATCACCACCAGAGCAAGCCCTTCGGAAAAATCATCAGCATCTTCAAACTCGGCGGGGATGACAGTTCGCCCTTTCGAGTCGACAAAACCGACGGTTTCCCCCGTATAGCTGCGAAAGAAAGCGGGGTTGAAACATGAGGAGAAGAGAAGGGAAAGAATGATGATTAAAAGAAAAGCGAATCGCTTTAAAACGGGCATGGGAACACTATAGCCCGACCCCTCCCGAACGGTCTATGATGTGGGAAAAACATCGGCCCCGCTCACGGCGCCGGAGGTCAATAATAATGAATGAAAAAAAACTTCCTTTCGATGAGAAAACCATAAGGGAAATTGTCAGGGAATACCCGACACCCTTCCATATTTATGATGAACACGCGATACGGGAAGGGGCGAGGGCCTTCTCCGCGGCCTTTGACTGGGCACCATCCGGATTCCGAAATCATTATGCTGTAAAAGCCTGCCCCAACCCCTGGATTCTCAAAATACTCGCTGAGGAAGGAATGGGAACCGACTGTTCCTCTATGGCTGAACTTCTACTTTCCGAAGCCGCGGGAATCAAGGGGGAAAAGATATTCTTCTCCTCCAACAACACCCCCCTGCAGGAATACCTGAAGGCCAAAGAGCTCGGAGCGATTATCAATCTGGATGATCTGACACACCTGAAATACCTTGAACAGATCGGCCTTCCCGAAACCCTGTCTTTCCGCTTCAATCCCGGTCCGCTCAAAGAAGGCAATGATATCATCGGAAAACCTGAAGAAGCCAAATACGGTCTCACCCGGAAACAGATGATTAAAGCCTATGCCGCGGCAAAGAAAAAAGGTGTGAAACGCTTTGGAGTCCACACCATGGTGGCATCCAACGAACTGAATGTCGATTATTTTGTGGAAACAGCCGATATGCTTCTGCAGCTTCTGGCAGACATTACTGAAGAAACCGGGGTAACCATCGACTTCATCAATTTCGGCGGCGGTATCGGGATTCCCTACAAGCCGGAAGATTCCCCGGTTAACCTTGAAGCCGTATCAAAGGGCATCAAGAAACGCTACACACAGTACATTGTCAACGCCGCTCTGAAACCACCGGAACTGTACTTCGAATGCGGCCGTGTTGTTACCGGCCCCTATGGGTACCTGATTACAGAGGCCATTCATGAAAAACACATCTACAAGGAATATATAGGCTTGGATGCCAGCATGGCAGACCTGATGCGCCCCGCCCTCTACGGTGCCTACCACCATATGAGCGTAATGGGCAAGGAAACCCGGGAAGCCAGTGAAACCTACGATGTGGTGGGGAGTCTTTGCGAGAATAACGACAAATTCGCCGTTAACCGCAAACTGCCTCCAATTGAGCGGGGTGATATTGTGGTTATTCACGATACAGGGGCCCACGGCAGAGCCATGGGATTCAACTACAACGGAAAGCTCCGCCCTGCCGAACTTCTTCTGAAAGAAGACGGCTCGGTACAGGAAATCCGAAGGCGGGAAAATATGGCCGACTACTTTGCCACCCTGGATTTTCCGGGACTCTCATAGGCTGATATAGATGTTTATTAAAGCTGAAATCTGGACCGTCGGCAGGACGGAAAACGGTATGGCCGCACTACTCAGGCTTCCCTCTTCGGCCCGCTGTGTTCCGGTTTATGTTGAACCGGCAGAAGCCCAGGCCATACTCAGCTCTCTGGCAGGAGTCAAAGAGCAGCCCCCCCGTCTACCCGAGGTTTTAAGCTCCTTCGGCAAGGCCGTCTCGGTAAAACCCGAATCGATTGAAGTAATAAAAAGCGGATCTCCCGGATATTACAGGTCGATCATCCATTTTTCAGGGAATGAAACACGCTTTTCATTGGATTCCAGAACACCCGATGCCCTGGCCCTTGCACTGAGAACCGGAATTCCCATTTTCCTGGAAGAAATTATCTCTGAAGAAGATTCCATCAGCGTGAGCATGGCCGAACCTGAAATGCCGTTTACTTCCCAGCTTACCCGGCTGCAGGAAGAACTGAACCACCGGGTAAGTGAAGAGGATTATGAACAGGCCGCTCAGATTCGGGACAGAATCCATCAGATTGAAGAGCGAATCAAAACTGAAAACGAGTAAGATACCATGAAGTACCCGAGTTTCAATTATCCCGTCACCGGTGTTGTTGTGCCCCTGTCGGCGCTGAGAAGTCGTAAAAGTGCGGGAATCGGTGAATTTGCCGACCTTCCGCTTCTTGGACTTTGGGCGGTTTCCACCGGATTACAGCTGATTCAGATACTTCCGGTAAACGACACAGGTTTTGAACGTTCCCCCTACAGTGCGTTAAGCGCCTATGCCCTTCACCCGGTTTACGCCAGGCTGGAGAATTTCCCCGAAGCCTCCTCCGGGAAGTCAAAGAGCAGAATTAACGAAGAAATTCAAGCCTTCAAATTCAGCCTGAAATCTGATACGGAAGCCGCCGGGTCTGACCGCATCAATTTCAACGCGGTTCTCACAGGTAAAATGCGGATACTCAAGTCCATGTGGGATTCCGCTTCCGCCGCCGATATCAAAAAGGCCGAGAACTGGGCCGGAAAAAATCCCTGGGTAATAAATTACGCCCTTTTTTCCCTGCTGAAAGAAGAAAACGGCAGTAAGTCCTGGATTGAATGGGGCTCTTTTCAAAACCCGGGTAAGAAAGATCTGGAAAAACTTTGGAGAAAACGAAAAAAGGATGCCGTTTTCTGGCTTTGGCTGCAGTGGCGGCTGGAAACCCAGTTCAAAACGGCCGCGGAGGAGCTTGATTCCATGGGGATTGCCCTGAAAGGGGATATTCCCATTCTTATCAATGACGACAGTGCTGATGTATGGGCTGAGCGTTCCAATTTCAACCTGAAACTTCGGGCCGGTTCTCCCGATGGTCAGAACTGGGGTTTTCCCACTTATAATTGGGTACACCTGCGCTCCGAGAACTTCCGGTGGTGGCGGAAAAGGCTGGATCAGGCCGCAAAATTTTACCACGCCTACCGAATCGACCATGTCCTCGGGTTTTTCCGTATCTGGGCCGTTCCCGAGGAGGATAATTCAGCCTGGAATGGTCATTTCCAGCCCTCTGTTCCACTCACCCGGGAGGATCTGGAATCCTCAGGATTTGACAAGGACCGTATCATCTGGCTTTCAAGGGCCCATTTCCCGGGTGTAGAGCTTCGTGAAGTATTCGGTAATGAGGCCCCGCTGATTCAGAAAATGCTGGAACAGCTGGATTTGGAAGACCTCTGGCGCACCCGCCCTGACGGGCCCGGTGAAAAAAAAGTGGCGGCCTCCACTTTAAGCGGGGAAGCAAAAGAGCTTTTATTCCAGGCCCTGAGGAACCGAACCCTGCTGTCAACCGGAGAGGATTCCTGGTCACCATCAATTAATTATACAGAAACCCGGGGCTGGAACAGCCTGTCAGATGATGAACGTAAATCTCTGGGCGGTCTTATTCAAAGAGCAGCTGAAAACTCTGAAACCCTGTGGGAAGAAACCGGCAGAGAGCTATTGGAAATTATGAAAGGGGACGGCAGTATGCTGGTCTGCGCGGAAGATCTGGGGGCAATCCCCGCCTGTGTTCCCGGTGTTCTCGAAGAACTTGGAATTCTGGGACTCAAAATAACACGTTGGGCTCGAAAATGGGATGAACCGGGACAGCCTTACATACCATTTAGTGAATATCCTGAACTCTCTGTCAGCAGCAGCTCAGTCCATGATTCCACAACCTTAAGAGGGTGGCTGGCCGGAGAAGCCCGGATGGATGAGGAACTGCGTATAGCTCTGGGATTACCCGGAGAGTTGGATCTGTCCGGCAGTACCGGAGTAAAAATTATTCTTGAAGCACTGCAGAAAACCTCTTCAATGGTGGCAGCCTATCCGATACAGGATCTACTTGCTCTGAAATCCGATTGTGTAAGCTGCAATCCCGAGGTGGAACGTGTTAATATTCCAGGAACGGTTCAGGAACGTAACTGGACATGGCGGATGAAGCTCAGCCTGGAAGAACTCTTGGAACACAGCGAATTAAATGAGGAACTGAAGACTCTGTGCAGTATACGAGAGAAGGTTCCACCCCCCGGAGGTTCGGCATGATTAACCCGAAGACCATTCCCTCTATTCCCATAAACAGAACAGCCCGGAAGAAATTGAAGCTCTCTGATGAATTCTTCGATGAACGGGGATTTCTGATGATACGCTCCCGCAGGGAAGCAAGGGAGCTTTCCATTCTCTACGGCGAACTTGACTCTGAAGCTGCTCCTCCGGCCTCAGACCTGTATGGAGCCGCCTGGATAGTCACCGCATGGCGCATGCTGCTGGAACACTTTGCCGATGGCCCGGATCCCTACGAAAAAGGGGCTCTTGTAACTGCCGGGGAAACTGCTGCCGGAGACGCGACGACAAGCGAAGCTCTGGAAGCCGAACTTCTGGAGATTATTGCGGCCTATCCGGATAATGAACTCTGGCACGGCCGCAGAACCCCCGGGGAGACTCTGAAAAAAGAGGACGGCCCCTTAAGCGGACGGGAAGAGCTTATCAGGCGATGGACTCTGGCTGTTATCGCCGGTGAAGATCCGGCATTCCGTTCTTTTGAAAAATTATTTTCCTCCGGGCAGAACGCAGCGCTTTGGAAAAGCATTGAAAGCGCCGATGTCCTGAGGCCGCCTCGGAAGCCTGAAGAGGCGCCTCCTCTTGCCACTCTAAGAAAACCCATAGAAGCGGCCCCGAATTCGGTTAAGGACCAACTTCTCTACATACTGAACCATTGGGGTTCTGTTTTAGGTGATTGGGCCGCCGGCCTGATCGGAGCGCTGGATATGATTGAAGAGGAAACCCGACCCCGGTTTGAAGGTCCGGGACCTGCACAGCGACCCGGGTTTGCGGATCTTGATGAAACAGCCAGGTTCAGCCGGGACGATAACTGGATGCCAAGGGTTGTGCTCGTGGCAAAAAACATTCTGGTCTGGCTGAATCAGTTGTCAAAAAGCTATGGCCGTACAATTCAAACCCTTGATGCGGTTCCGGATGAAGAGTTGAGCCTGCTTGCATCCCGGGGCTTCAACGCCCTCTGGCTCATCGGGCTCTGGGAACGCAGCAATGCCAGCCGTGAAATTAAACAGCGAATGGGAAACCCCGAAGCCGCTGCATCGGCATATTCCTTATACGGTTATGATATTGCCGAAGAACTCGGCGGATGGAAAGCTCTTGAAAACCTCCGGGGACGTGCGGAGGCTCATGGAATCCGGCTGTCCAGCGACATGGTGCCCAATCATGTGGGTTTGGACTCGGACTGGGTCAGACATCACCCCGATCGGCTGCTCAGCTCCGAAAACTGCCCCTACCCGGCTTATAGTTTCAATTCAGACAATCTCTCAAATGATGATAATATTGATATCAGGCTGGAAGATCATTACTGGAACCACAGTGATGCTGCCGTTGTTTTTAAAAGAACCGACAGGCATAGCGGGGAAACTCGTTACGTTTACCACGGCAATGACGGCACAACGATGCCCTGGAATGATACGGCCCAGATTGATTTTCTGAATCCCGAAGCCAG
>JAUUYD010000317.1 GCA_030590585.1 Spirochaeta sp. | reverse complement strand
TGTGGATATTCCACAGGCAGGCCAAACCCGCTACCTGAGTTTCGGGATCGCCATAAACAAAACCCAATTCATCACCGGATATCCCGAGCTTCAGTGGAGCGATTTCCTCAAATCCCTTTGCAATATCATTTGCTGTGTACATGTCTTAATCCTGATTATAGCACAATCATTTAATCACACCTGGCTTCCTGCCATATTCCAAATATAAAATAGTTTTTTACTATTGTTTATAGTATAGTGATATAGTAATGATTAATTGACATACAAGGGGCTCAGCGATGGATTTTCCCTCTATTCAACTAATAAGCGGTATCCGTAAGTCTCGTTGGTTTCGCAGCCTCTTATTTATCACTCTGTTTCTATCCAGCTTCCTGTCAGGTATATGGGGACAGGAAGATAAAATTGACTTTAACAATTATTACAGATTTCCCGTATCAACTGGAGTTGGCTTTCAATCACTAACCCCTTTAGCTGATTACCCTTTAAACGAATCATACAATGTCTTTGATATTTCCGGACTGGTAACAGTACCAATCCCGAGCCTTCCAGTCCTTCAACCTGGTGTGCAGCTGGGTTATGTCAAATATCAAAGCAAATCCGGTTCAAATCAATGGGATCATGATCAATACTATGGCTCCCTCGGTTTAATGTACGTCAATCGATTTGCCAAGGCTTTGGAGGTTGGACTTGGAGGGTACACAGGACTCTCCCAATCTATTTTTAAAAACCTTGACGGCAGCGGTTCGGGTTATGGGGGATTAAACCTCCTTCTTGACGCCGTTATCAAATTAGGTTTGAGCCCGAACTACAATTTCAACATAGATATTTCAGCCAGATACCGGCATATGTTTTCATTGAATGAGGCAATTACAGAATTTGACGGGGGACAGATCGGAATAGGTGTTGCGGTAAACTACCGCTTCGGAAAAGATCCTGACTCATCATCCGGTCTGATCAGAAGTCTGAAATTTCAGGAATTGCAGATTGAACCTCTCTATGCGGCAATGAGGAGCTATTATGCCTCGAACCCTATTGGCAGCATACAGATTACTAACACCGATAAAAAGGCAGTGACCAATCTTGAAATCCTGATGTATCAACCCGGTTTCATGGATTCGCCGACACTTTCAGCAACTATAGAAGAACTTCAATCAGGTGAATCGATTGAAGTTGAACTTTATGCCGTTTTTAACGATCAGGTTTTTACTACTGAGGGGACAACTCCTCTAACCGCACAAATTATTGCTGAGTACAGCTACGGAGGAAGGCCCGTAGAGCAGATTCAGCCACTGTCCTACGATTTATATGACAAGAGCGCCATGCGGTGGGACGATGACCGGAAAGTTGCGGCTTTTATAACTCCTGCCGACAGTGCTTTACATAATTACACAAGCTTTATCAACCAATCTACCAGAGACGATATAATTGAGTCCTTCAATATTCCGCTTCAAAAAGCCATACAAACTTACAAGGCACTTGATGTTATCGGCTGTACTTATCAGATTGACCCTATAACGCCTTTTACATCAGTTCAGGAAAACCAGACGAGTGTCGATTCAGTCAGTCTTCCAAGAACCACCCTGAAAACATCCACCGGTGATTGTGATGATCTCACAGTTCTCTACAACAGCCTTCTTGAAGTTATGGGAATTGAAACCGGATTCATAACGGTTCCCGGTCATATCTACAGCGTTTTTAATACCGGCGTATCCAGCCGGGATCAGGACATGATCCACCCCGATGAAAAAATGATGATTCATCTGGATGGTGAAATCTGGCTGCCAGTTGAGATAACCCTGATCGGTAAGGCCGGGTTTCTCGAAGCCTGGCAGGAAGGTGCCGGGGAGTGGTCTTTGTATGATAATGAGCCCGAGCGCAGGAGATTCTATAAAACCCGAATCAGTCATCAGATTTACCGGCCGATCGCTCTCAGAGAAACCGACTTAGGACTTCAGTATGGAAGTGCTTCAGATCTCTCTGCCGGTTTCAACAGTGAGCTGAGCAGGCTGATCGATCTTGTTCTTGAAAATCAGAGCCGTCTTGCCGACGATTCCGGAAATCCCCGGGATTACAACCGCCTGGGCATTACTGCGGCGAAACTGGAACGTTACGACTATGCGGAACGGGCTTTCAGAACGGCCGGCAGACTGGACCGTAACTATCTCAGTGCAAAGGTAAACCTCGGTAACATCCTGTTTCTACGTGATCAATTCAGTCCGGCGTTGGTTGTTTATGAAGATGCAATTGAAAAATTGGAATCTGCCGGCAGGGATACAAGCAAGTCTGCCCTCAATGTATACCTGAATATTTCAAAGTGTTATTACCAGCTGGAACAGTATCAGCAGGCCCGGTCGACTTACGAAGACGCTTCGGCTATCAATGGCGAATATTCCGACAAGTATTCCTATCTTGCCGCGGCCGATACATCAGGTGCTGTCAGAGCTGCCGAATCGGAATGGGAAAAAATCATTTTCCTTGAAGAGGATGAATTATGAAACGAGTTCTGAATCGTGTATTAATTGCCGCTTTTTTAACTTTAATTCTCGCGTCATGCCCGCTGCCTCTCACAAAAACTGTTATGAATAACGCAAAGGATGTAATACCTCCTGAAATATTAATTCTCAGCCCCTCGGAATACAGCAGTTACAGCCGCACTCTGGAAGTTCAGGGAATGGTACAGGATCTGGCCGATGACTCAGGAATAACAGGGAAAGTTGATACTCTCAGCTGGGAAATACTAACCCAGACCCTGCCTTTGGAAGCTGTCCTGGGAGATGATGGTTCCTTTCTAATTGAGTATGAAACCACATTAACCGAGAATATTGTACTTTTCTTTAAGGCAACTGACTGGAATGGAAATCAATCTGAATACAGACTGCCGCTGGTTTATGATGGAAATGATATCCCGACGTTTTCCATCAATCCCGGCAATCGACAGGTTGAACTCACCTGGGATGATGTTCCCGGAGTTGAGAATTACACCGTATACATGGAAGCATCAGCTCTGGCCCCTACGGTCAATTCCCTGAGCCGGATTACGAACATTACATCACCCTGTGTGGTTGATAATCTAAAAGACGGAACTGTTTACAGTTTTCTGCTCCAGGGGACCTCCGGAACCGGACCTGAAAATTTTTCCACCGTAATCAGAGGAATCCCCCTGTCCACTTACCACCTATTTCCCCGAATACAGACCACCTTCAACCATATCGAAGTGGAATGGCCCGCCCTGGACGGGATTAATTCATACGAGGTGCTGCGTTCAACCAACCCGGACGGACCCTTCTCCAGCGTTTCAGGTCCTGTAACAGGTAATACCTACAATGATTGGAATGTGCAGCAGGGTGAAGTCTACTATTACGGGGTTAAACCCGCAGAATACTGTGATATCATCAGCGAAACGGCAGAAGGAAGAATAGCTCCGTTTCCTCCGTATAGAGACGCGGAAGTCGCCCATTATATGACTCCGGATTATCCTCGAAGCTCAGCTGTAAAGGATAATTATCTTTTTATTGCCGACTACTACAACGGGTTGCACATTGCCGATATCACTGTCCCGTCTGTTCCTCTTCCAGTGACAACACTCCCGATATCAAGTGCAAAAGATCTTGTGATCTCAGGAGATACTGCATATGTAAGTGCCTGGAGGAGTCTCTATATAGTTGATATTTCAGATCCGGCCAACCCTTCAATAACCGGATCTGTTCAGGTGACCGACAGCCAGGCAGAAGGGATTGATGTCGAAGGAACCCTGGTTTCTGTCGGCTGTTTCAATGATGGATTCTCTCTTGTCGATGTGTCGGATCCTGCAAACCCCATACTCTCATTCCATGAAGAGGAAACAGGCGGCATTTACGATCTGGGACAAGTTTATAATTCGGAATTGAGAACTATCGGTGCTTTTCTCTATTTGTTTATATCCAACAACAGTAAAACATCCATTTACAGAGTTGCCGGAACATCAGGGTCTCCAATACTTTATCAACGGTCCAACAGCATGGCCGGCTCTGATGAAATTGCTATTTCCGAAGATGGATCATACGCTTATATCGCAGGCTCCTGGTATATCAGCAGCTACAGTCTTGCCAATTTATACTCTCCGAGCTTGTTGGAGAATTTCAATCCTTCACCGGATGAACCCGTTGAAGGTATCGCGATT
>JAUUYD010000185.1 GCA_030590585.1 Spirochaeta sp. | reverse complement strand
TCGGGAATGCTTATCCTTGCCAGAATAGTTTCATAGTCACCATGGTGGAGTGTGGGCAGATAATAAGTGACCTCTTTCCCGGAGATTGTATGGTTATACCCCCATGTCTCGACAAGTTCGGCACCTCCGAGTAACTCCAATTTCATCTCCAGATTCCGGGCCACCGGTACAAAGGCCCGGTCGAGTTCGCTGCCGAAGATCTTCTCCATCTCTTCCCGATCGGCGACAAAGCGTGAACTCCCGCCTCCGGCCCGAGCCAGATCGTTCATGAGCTTCAGATCAAAATCGCTTCCGAGTCCGATGGTGGAGATATTTATCCCTATCTCCCGGTAAGTGGCGGCAATATCAAGAATCCCCTGGGAATCGCCGACTCCATCGGTGAGAAACAGAACCCGGTTAGTGTATTCACTCCTGTAGTTCGCCAGAACTTGGCTGTAGCCGATATCGAGACCCTTTCTGAGATTGGTACCACCACCCGGGGTGATGTTACCCACAGCCTCCTTGAAACGAAGTCGCTTCTCCCGGCTGTCCATCCGGGTGCTGGGGTAAATCGTGTGAGCAAAGGAGTCAAAAACAACAAGAGAAACAAAATCAGTATCCCGGATGTTCTCTATGAAGATATAGAAGGACTCCTTTACCCAATCCATCTTGTTCTGATTAGCCATGGAACCGCTCTTATCAATAACAAAGGCCACATTCAGGGGGGGTAGATCATCAAAAGCCATCTTACCGCCCTGAATCCCCACCTGAATGAGTTCACTTTGCCCTTGGTTGGACACTTGCCGGTGTCCCGAATATAAAGTGAGGCCGATACCCTCTTCAGGGATGGGATATCTGTAATCAACGCTGGCGATGTAGGAATCGACATAGACCGAATCCGGCGGAATGATAATCCCCTGTCCCACAAGGTATTTCCCGTGTCCGGTAGTGGACGCCGCCGATTCAGACGACCCATCGGCGGCGGTATTAAACGTTACTGCCGACATTAAAAAGATGACATAGTAAATAATGAGACGCTGTTTCTCCAACATACCAATCCTCCTTCCGATCTGTCAGACACGGATTAAAGGATGATTTTTTTCAGGAGAGATGCGTTTACCGACTGATGTTTTCTACCGGGTCTCCCGTCGCGGAGCAAGGATCAAACCCGTTCTTCATATATATTAACACAATTGGAACCCGAAAGCCAGAATACGATTACAGCTGAGGGCGGCAAAGCTCAATAAACAAACAGAAAACGCCGCATCTCCTTGAAATATCTTAAGGATTTAACCATTGTTAAGCCATGCCCGTATACGTGAACAGATTGCTGAATCTGAAGAAAATCAAGGTTATCGGCTTCGACATGGACTACACCCTGGTGCCCTACAAAATTAAGCCGTTTGAAGGACTCACCCACTCTCTGGCTGCTGCAAGGCTGGTGAAGACATACGGCTACCCGAAGGCAGCCGGTAATCTCAAGTTCGACAAGAACAGGGCCATAGTCGGACTGGTTGTCGATAAACGAAACGGTAATCTGCTCAAGCTCAGCCGCTTCGGCAAGGTAAAACTGGCCTACCACGGGCTGGAGGAAATTGATTTCAGGGAACGCTCCCGGCTCTATCGGGAACGGGTAATAGACCTCCGGGATTCCGATTTTCAGAGCCTGGACACCTCTTTTGCCATCTCCAACGGTGTACTCCTGGCCCAATTGGTGCAGATGAAGAAAGAGGGAGCAGCCCTCCCGGATTACAGTAAGCTGGCCGAAGACGTAAACGGCTGTATCGATTCCCTCCACAGGGACGGTACCCTCAAGGACAGGCTCAAGAAGGATTTTGGAAAGTACGTTATGCAGGACCCCAAGACTGCGGCGATGCTTGAAAGGCTGAAATCCTACGGGAAGAAGCTGATGATTATCACAAACTCTGATTATGAGTATACCCGCAGCCTGCTGGATTTCGCCCTTGATCCTTTCTGGAAAAACCATGAGAGCTGGCGGGATGTTTTCGATCTTGTTATCACATTTTCCGAAAAACCCCGATTCTTTGAAGGCCGTCATCGTTTTTTGGAAATTGATGAAAAAACCGGCCTGATGACCAACCACGAAGGCCCTGTTTCCAAAGGTCTCTGGCAGGGAGGCTGCTTCGAGGATGTTCAGGAGGGACTGGGGGTTCCCGGCGATGAGTTTCTCTATCTGGGGGATCATATCTACGGCGATGTCGTGTCCATCAAGAAGCGCTGTGACTGGAGAACGGCTCTTGTTTTAGGTGACCTCGACGGTGAGCTGGAAGCTATTCGCGCTACCCGTGAACTGCAGTCGGAAATCGACAGTCTGATGAACCGCAAGGAATGGCTGGAAAAAGAAGCCGATGATGCCGAAATGAACCGGCGCTTCGGCGGCAGGAAGCGGGTTCCCGATAACCATAATCTGGAACAGGAAAAACTGAATACCCGAATCTCCGAGCTGCTGGATGAACTGAAAACCCACTTCAATCCCTACTGGGGAGAAATACTCAGGGCTGGGAGTGAGGAAAGCCGCTACGCGGAGCAGGTGGAGAAATACGCCTGTATATATATGACCAAAGTGTCCGATCTCTACGATCATTCCCCCCGGACTTACTTCAGGCCCCCCCGGCGGCGGCTGGCCCATGAGATTGCGGATTAATCCCGGCGTTCCGGTAATCTTCGTTCAGACAATGTCTTACACCCGCCTTCCTCATCGATGGTTTTCAGGATTACTCCGCGAACGGCCTCGGACATTCGATGCACCTGGTCCCGTCGGGAAACACCGGATTCTCGAAATTTGTCGGGATGGAAAGGTTCACAGATAACGAAAGTGGTTTTCGGCGGCCACCAGGGAAATATTTTACGGATCAGACGCTCATGGAGTATTTCCGCCAGGGGAAAAACCGGAACGTTATTCAAAAACGCAAAGAAGAAAACCCCTTCCAGAAAGGACCCGGGTTCCTGGGAACGCCAACTGATGACTCCTTCCGGATAGAAGTGAACGAACCAATGCTTCTGCAGGGCTGTCTTCACGAATCCGGCAATAGCCATGGGATTTTCGTCAGGGATACCGAATGCCCGGAGCAGTCTGGTGAGCCAACCGACATCTTTCCGGGTGACATTGTGCTCTTCCGCACTGAAAAGCAATTTTCTCGGCCAGAAACTCACGCCGCTGATACCCGGCTCCAAAAACTGGCAATGGTTGGCGGCAATCAATCCCCGCCGGTGTCCGAGAAGATTTTGCCGCCCCTTGATTCGCAATCCGTAAAAAATTTTGCTGATTAAAAAAACTACAGGAACAGCTATGAAATTATACAGTATAAAGCTGGTAATCCTGAAGAGAACAGTACCGTCCAGAGACGTATTCAGTTTCTTCATAACAACTTACAGTACCGTCCTGTCTTTCCAATTGTAGCCTTCCCCGGTAACATCATCGATGAGGCTCTTCCAGGCAACAATCAGAAGAAATATGAACTGAATGGGATAGAAAAACGGGACATACCATGGCATGCGCCGGTCGTACATTGTAATCCCCCATCCGATGAGAATTCCGGCATTCCCGGCGATAATCCAGGGGGCCTTTGTCCAGCCGGCAATGAGTGAAACGGGAATCAGAAATGCCGGTAAAATCAGGAACGCAATTATAACAAAGGTCAAAATAATCAAAGGGTAAGATTTCTTGTCGAAATATTCGTATATGGACCGTTTCAGACCGGATACCGTATGTTCCCAGGAATCATACATGTAGCCGGACAGGACTTTCCGGGCGTCCAGAAACACATGCCGGAATCCTGCAGCCTTCATCGCCCGGCCCATCTGTATATCTTCAAGGATTTTATCGTAGACGACTCCAAATCCTCCGGCACCTTCGTAGGCTTCCCTTCGGAATACCATGAGCTGTCCAATCGCATGACTGAACAATGGAGCTTTGGTGAATTTAATGAGCCAGAAGGGAAGAAAGGTCATGTTCACCATGTAAATGAGAGGGAAGAAAATATACTCTTTGACACTTCTGGCCCTGTGTCTTGCATAGGCGGACATGGAATCAGCCTTGTGACGATTCATTCTGTCCACCACCCAGGAGAGGAAGTCCGGGGCCGGTAGAATATCGGCATCGATAAAAACGAATAAATCACCTTCAGCCCTGTCGGCAAGCTGTGTCATGGCGAAAGGTTTTCCTTTCCAGCCCTCAGGCAGACTCTTACCCTGGAGAATGCTCAAGAACTCGTGTTTATCCGCATATGATTCCAGGATATTCCAGGTACCATCGGTAGAATTGTCATCTATGACAAAAACTTCATAATTCGAATAATCCTGTTTTAAGATTGCATCCAGCGTGGGTCGGATACGGTTTTCCTCATTCCTTGCCGGTATCATGACAGATATCATCGGCCCATCCTTCAAACGGGCCCGGCGACGACTGATTTTAAAAAAAACAGTGTTTGATACGCTGAGAAGGACAAACCAGCAACCGGCTGCAATCAGAAAGAAACTGTAGTAATCAAGAAACGTATGCATGGAACCAAAGGTTAGCACGGACAGTAACTGATAACAATGTGGGCTGCTTGATTCAGTAAGGCCAGATACTGAATGTGATTCCGACAAGGTGCCTGAACTGACTGGTTCCGTTCAGCGCAAGGAAATTACCATTTGTCGCGTAATCTGTATCGTATTCATAGACGAAACTGTAATTCAAGCCAATCTGAGCAGGGAAGTCCCAATTCCTGAGATCCAGTTTTCCACCCAGTGAAATGATATGAAACCATTCGTAGATTCCGTCTTTCAGGAAATCCTTCTGGCTGCCATCGTAGTAAGCTCCATCGGGATCTCCGTTAGGACCACCATCTGCATCAGCACCCCAGGAATCGTAGGTACTGCCGGGCACACTTCCTGGCTTTCCGTGTCGAATAAGACTGTACCCGGCCAGTGCCGACCAGCCTTTGGCCGGTTGGGTACTGAAGCGCAGACGAAACTCGTCGGAGTTGGGCTCCAGATTCGAACCCAGATTTTCTCCGTTGTTCTGGTACCCGGTTTCCATTTCCAGTGTTTCATACCAAGGTGATTCACCCACAACATAATGCGTATACGTGAATGGTTCAATTTTCGTGTATTGGAATGAAATCATCGACCAGGGCAAACCGGGAACAGGGGCTTTGATACCAGTCTGTATCGCAATTTGATTTCGCATGGAAGAAAGACCCGCCGATGGCTGAAATTCGTCCAGATAGAGTGTAAAGTAGGTCCGGAAGATTTCCGGCCAGCTCAATGCCAGAGTACCACCTAACATCAGGTTGTCGAAATCTCCTACATTGTTCTGGTAGATAAGTTGAGACATCAGGGGATGGATATAACCAGGTTCGGGACGTTTGAGATATACAGCTGCATCAAAAATAGAAAAATACAGCCACTTTGTCGGGGCGAATTCCATCTGCAGAACGCTGTACATATTCTGCTGTGTCTGAGATGTACCTTTGATACTGAAATCCGAATCATTCCGGAACGTTTCGCCATATTC
>JAUUYD010000061.1 GCA_030590585.1 Spirochaeta sp. | reverse complement strand
TCAGTATACTTACCATGTGGATGAGACTTGAGAGGATGAATACTACCTACATGAGGAGCCGTGTACGGACCCGTTCGCACGGTTCTGTGAGAGGACGGCGGGCGGGAGCCCGCCTCCTACTCGATGAACGATCCCGGCATTCGCTTGGAAATGAATTCCCAATTTCAGCAATAAGGCAGAGAATAACCCATGGCTGTAATCTCCCCGGATGAAAAGCGGGTTCACCGTATCGACACCTTTCGTCAGTCCTCTGACGGTATTTATAAACCGCTCATCGATTCGATCTTCATGATTGTGGCCATACGGTATTTTGCCGTTGGTGATATCTGGAAGGGGCTTATCTCCGCATCAACATTTTTAGGGTTCTTTCTTTCAATTCCCCTGACCGGACTGCTTTACAGGACTACGGTGTCACGTTCCCGGGTTCTTGTTCTGCTTACTTCCCTTGCGGCTCTGGCAATGGCTGCAGGGACACTTTCAGGATCGGGTATCATGTTTGCCGTTTCAGTTGCAGTTTCTTCGGCGGCGGTGAGCTTGAGGCAGCCGTATTTTACCGATCTCTACCGCGAGCAATACCCGACTGAGCGAAGAGCCGGCCAGATTTCCCTGGGGTTGAGACTGAGTCAGGTGATGTCGGTAACGATGGGCTTGTTTTACGGGCGCATTTTAGATATCAATCTGGAATACTGGAGGTGGCTCAGCGCTTTCAGCATTGTTATTTTTATCATTAGCGCAATACAGCTTGGAAGGCTTCCCGGTGCCCCGGTAGTTCCAGGCCGGAAACCCTGGCTTACGGCCCTTTCGATACCGTTCAGAAATCCTGTTTTCCTCTACGTGCAGGCTTCATGGATGATAATCGGATTCGGGAACCTCTGGACCCTGCCTTTAAGGGCGGTTTATCTGGCCGAAAAGGAAAGGGGACTGGGATTATCTCCGGCAATTGTAACCCTCATTCTAGTTGTGATTCCAGCTGTCATGAAGCTGGTGTTCAATCCGCTCTGGGCAGGTCTTTATCAGAGACTGAGTTTTCCCGTACTCCGTATCGCGATAAATATTTTCTTTATGCTTTCACTGCCCTTGTATTTTCTTACCGACAGTCTTCCGGTTATTATTCTGGCTTCCGTTCTGTTCGGAATGGGAACAGCGGGTTCTCCCTTCATTTGGCAGCTATGGGTTACCCGTATTGCCCGCCCGGACGAAACCAGGGTCTATCAGTCGGCTCATGCCTTTCTGGCCGGGGTGAGGGGTGTCATCGCACCTTTTATCGGATTTGCGGTTCTGCCGCATGCTTCATTCAGAAGCATGGGCTTTATCTCAGCTCTGATGGCTTTGGCTGCAACCTTGATGTTGATTCCGCTTTTGAGACGGGACAGGCGGTTTTAAGAAAGAAGTTTATCAAGCGGCGGTAGAGGTCATTTTTAAGAAAATTCAGGAAAAAACCCCAGTGGTGGTGTTTCTCAAAGCCTTTACGGGCGTTAGGTGAAAGAGGTAAAATCAGATAATGGCTCCTTCAACACAGGTTTATGATGAAAGTAAGATAAAAACGCTCAGCTCTCTGGAACATATACGTCTGCGTTCAGGAATGTATATCGGGCGTCTGGGTGATGGTTCAAATTCCGCAGATGGTATCTATGTCCTGATGAAGGAAGTGGTGGATAACTCGGTTGATGAATACATTATGGGTTTTGGAAAGAAGGTTGAGATTAAGCAGCATGACGGCAAGGTTTCCTGCAGGGATTATGGTCGGGGGATTCCCCATGGGAAGCTGGTGGAATGCGTCAGCGTAATCAATACCGGGGCCAAGTACAACGATGAGGTGTTCCAGTTCTCTGTAGGGCTTAACGGGGTAGGTACCAAGGCGGTGAATGCTCTATCCAGTCATTTTCTTATACGTTCTTACAGAGATGGTAAATACCGGGAGGCGACATTCTCCAGGGGGAATCTTCTCAAGGAGAGAAAAGGTTCCTGCGATGAGCATGCCGACGGCACCTATGTTGAGTTTATTCCCGATACTGATATTTTCCCTGAATATGAATATGTAAATGAGTCTGTTGAACGTCGGATGTGGATTTATGCCTGCCTGAACCGGAATCTGAAACTCTACTATAACGGAACGAAATTTGAATCAAAGAAAGGACTTTACGACCTCCTGGACCGGGAGGTGGGGGACACCACTTTATATCCGATTGTCTATCATGCCGGGGATAAGTTCGAGATTGCTTTTACTCACACCAGTGCCTACGGGGAAAATCACTTCTCCTTCGTTAATGGTCAGTTTACTTCAGACGGGGGAACACACCTGAGTGCATTTCGGGAAGGGATGCTCAAAGGGGTGAATGAGTTCACCAAAAAGAATTATTCCGGGACAGATGTCCGTGAGGGGATAGCCGGCGCCATTTCGGTAAAGGTGAAGGATCCGGTTTTTGAAAGTCAGACCAAAAACAAACTGGGAAATACCGAGGTTCGCTCATGGATTATCAACGAGGTAAAAGCCGCGGTGGTGGATTATCTTCACAAGAATCCTGATGCGGCAAAGATACTTGAAAACAAAATTGTCAATAATGAGAAGCTTCGGAAAGAGCTGGCTGCGGTAAAAAAAGAAGCCAAAGCCGCAGCCAAGAAAATTTCTCTGAATATTCCCAAGCTCAAGGACTGTAAATTCCACCGGAGTGTGGATAAAAGAGGTGAGGAATCCACCATCTTTATCACCGAGGGCCAGTCCGCCACAGGCTCCATGGTGGGCTGCCGGGATGTCTACACCCAGGCGATTTATTCCCTGAGGGGAAAACCATGGAACAGCTACGGCAAGGGCAGGGCGGCTATCTATAAAAACGAAGAACTCTTTAATCTGATGATGGCTCTGGGTATTGAAAATGATATTGAGAACCTGCGCTACGAACGTATTGTGCTGGCTACCGATGCGGATACCGATGGATTTCATATCCGTAACCTGATTCTCACATTTTTTCTGAATTATTTTGAAGAGCTGGTGATCGGGGGGCATATCTACATACTGGAAACCCCTCTTTTTCGTGTGAGAAACAAGAAAGAAACCCGGTACTGTTATTCTGAGAAGGAACGGGATAAGGCTATGGACGCTATCAGAGGTCCGGAAGTCACCAGGTTCAAGGGACTCGGGGAGATAAACCCCAAAGAGTTCGGTCAGTTTATCGGTGAAGATATGCGCATTGTTCCGGTGGGTATTGATTCCATGCAGAGCGTCCCGGCAACCCTTGCGTTCTACATGGGAAAAAATACACCGCAAAGACGGGAATACATCATGGAGAATCTTGTTTAATGGCCTATATCAACAAGCTTTTTGATGAAAATTTCCTGGAATACGCGTCCTATGTAATCAAGGAGCGTGCCATTCCTCATCTGGATGACGGTTTAAAACCTGTTCAGCGCCGCATACTCCAATCCCTCCACGATGTGGACGACGGCAAGTTTCATAAAGTGGCCAATGTGGTGGGACATGCAATGCAGTACCACCCTCATGGTGATGCTTCCATCTATGAAGCCCTTGTTAATCTGGCGAACAAAGAACTCTTTATCGATAAACAGGGAAACTTCGGGAACACCCTCACCGGCGATCCCGCCTCGGCGGCCAGGTACATCGAGTGCCGGCTTCTGCCCATGGGCAAGGAAGTACTTTTCGGTCCGGAGATAACAGAGTTTACCGATTCCTATGACGGGAGACGAAAGGAGCCTGTTACACTGCCGGCTAAAATCCCCCTTCCCCTGATTCTTGGTGCTGAGGGGATCGCGGTGGGTATGTCCACCAGAATGCTGCCTCACAATTTTATTGAAGTACTGGAGGCTGAGCAGGCTCACTTGAGGGGGGAGGAATTTGAACTTTTTCCGGATGTCCCTTCAGGCGGCATTATCGATGTGTCCAACTACAATAATGGTAACGGCAAGATATTAAGCCGGGCAAAGCTGGATTCCTCAGACCCCAAACGCATCGTTGTGAGGGAGCTTCCCTATGGTGTTACAACTGAAAGTCTGATTGCTTCGGTTGAAGCGGCCGCCCGGTCGAACAAGATTAAAATCGGAGCGATAAACGATTACACCACCGAGAATGTTGAGATTGAAATTAAACTCTCCCGGGGTGTCCATACCGAGGATGTTCTGGACGGATTGTTCGCCTTTACAGACTGTGAAGTCAGTATTTCCCTGAACATGCTGATGATAAGGGATGAGAAGCCTGTAATCATGAGCGTTCCGGAGGTGATTGAGCATCATGCAGGCAGACTGCTGTCTTTACTGGAAAAAGAACTGCTGCTTGAAAAGAGTCAGCTGCTGGATAAAATTCATGCCCGTACCCTGGAAAAGATTTTCATTGTGGAAAAAATCTACAAGAGGATTGAACCTATAAAAACGGTTCCGGGAATCTTTCGAACAGTGCATAAGGGCTTTATTCCCTTCTCCGAAGAGATTGGCCGGGAAATAACAGATGATGATGTTGAAAGACTGCTGAAAATTCCCATTCGCCGTATCAGTCAGTTTGATATCGAGCGAATGGAGGACGAAATCAAGCAGCTTCAGGACCGTATAGATGTTATTGATCATCATCTCGCGCATCTTGTGGACTACGCCCTGGACTTTCTCGAAGGCATATTGGAGAAATACCGCAGTAAATATCCCAGACACAGCGAGATTGTCAGTCTCCGCAAGGTAGATGCCAGAGACGCGGCTCAGAAAAATCTCAAAGTCAAGTACAACCCCGATACCGGATATCTGGGTTATGAAACCTCCGGGGGGCGTGTCCTCTTCGATGCTTCGGTGTACGACCGGGTTCTCTACATCAAGAAGGACGGCAGCTATCTGATTTCAGATGTTCCGGATAAGCTTTTTGTCGGTCAAGGAATGCTTTATGCCGGGCTTGCCGACAAGGAAAGCTGTGATGATGTTGTGTTCTCACTGGTGTACCGGAATTCCGAGAATAACTATCCATATATGAAGCGATTCAGGATTACCCAGTTCATATTGAACCGCAGCTATTCCCTGCTGCCGGATGAGGGGACGCTGATACGCCTTACCACCAAAAATGATGTGGCTGCAGTGGTGGAATTCAAGCAGAGGAGCCTCATCTCCGGTTCCGATCAATTCCCGGTGAGTGATTATCTGATTAAAGGTGTGAAAGCCCGTGGAGTACGTATTAAACCCAAGGAGTTCCTCTCCGCGAAGTTTATCAGTATTCGAACCCTGGAAAAGAAAGATATTTAACAGATTCCTCTGAAATAAGAGGAGAATGCGACAGCGAAGACGACATTTCCCGCTCAGTGGGAAACTGCCGGATGTATTTGCGGTCAGCTGATGTTTTTTCAGTGGAGTCCTGGAAGCGTTTTCAATTCGGGTTCATCCAATATATACTGGAATTGTCATAAATAATCCTTGTTCGCTACCAATTTATAGATTAAAATTGATTAATTAATTGTTCCAAGGATTTGAGTTGAAATACGAAGCCTTAGAAATGAACTGCACCTCAACAATCAGCTCACCTGATTCTTCCTGTATATTGGATTATCTATCACTGATAACCCCGGAAAAAATTCATTGGTGGAGCCGGGCAGATAAAAATATCCTAGTTGTTGACCTCCAGTCCCCTGTTAATCTGCGGGGCTTCGGTGTAGTGAATGACGCCGATCTCCTCGGGGATATTGATATCACTCTTTCCGCAATCAAAAAACGTTTCAGCCTTGGGAATGTGATGGTTTCAGGGCTTAAGGACTACCGGGGAATTTATGCCGGCAGATTACAACGATCATCTTTTAATGGAATTGTACTGTCGGCTGCTGAAACCGGAAGGCTGTACGAAGTTCTCAGTGGAGAATCCTTTGAAAATATTCGTTACATTCATGTACTTTTTGATACTAAAACCCTTCACTCTATCGCCAGGGTGAAAGCCCCCGGGGATGCCAGAGTTAAGGATGTTCTTTTGTTTCTTGCCGGGAAAATGGATGGGTTCGGCGAAGATTCAAATATTTTTAATCCTCTGAGCAGAGAAAAACTTAATCCTGAAGAATTTATTGGGACCCGGACCGATCTGATTGCCGTTACTGATGAAATTAAGCGTCTGGATTCTACAGCTGCCGGAATTCTAAGCCGGCCTTCGTCCCGGAAAAAACTGTCTTTCCGGAAAATCTCCGATTCTCTGGATACACGTAATGCCTGTTGTAACTGCCTGAGCTGTGCCGCAATCTGCCCGGCCGGGCTTTCGCCAAGCATTCTATTTCACTTTGCCGAGAGCGGTGCTGAAGATCTGGATTCTCTTGGAGCCGATCTTTGTTTTCAATGCGGGCTCTGCAGCTTTGTCTGTCCATCCAATATCCCACTGAGTGCTGGAATCGGAGGCATACATGCCGATGCAACATAAGCCGATGCTCCATAGAGCACAAAGGAACGATTTATTAATTGTTTTTGCAGTGTTTCCACTGTATATCCTGGGGGTAGGACGCTATGGCTGGCGTCTGGCTGTTCTACTGCTGATTTCCTGTTTACTGGGCATCCTCCTGGAAGAGGGCGCAAGGAGAATACAAAAAGATAATAACCGGGGCTATGCTTTTACAGCCTGGTTTCTGCTGCCTCTGGTTTTTCCTCCGGCTTTACCGCTTCTTCAGGCATCCATGGCAATTTTCTTTGCTTTGGTTATTACCGTGGTTTTCTTCGGTGGACACGGACGGGCCATTGTTTCTCCCATAGCTTTCGGCTGGACCTTCGCATCGTTGAGTTTTGCCCAGGCTTTCGGCTACGGATATGTCTATCCTTTTTCCGGTTTCTTTACCGGGTATTCCCATTGGGGTGCCGGCGTTCCAACCGTTGATAACCCCTATATTCTTTTTCCCCCGGGAACCCCGGGCCTTGTTTCTACCCTTTTCAGGGGTGAGTTTCCCCAGGTTTCCGGTGCAGCTTATCCCCTTGTGATTATTTTCCTGGGAGTTCTGTTACTTCTGCTGCGGGCTGTTGATTTTCGAATTTTCATGGCATTTTCCCTCTCTTACCTGATAACCTTCTTTGTTATTGACCTTGTATCTCCCGAATCCGCCCGGGGTGCCGCTGACTTACTGATGGGAAATACACTTCTGACGGCCTTTTTCATCCTTCCGGATCAGCGGACAATATCCAGAACCCGGCAGGGCAGGTGGGTAACAGGAATCTTCGTCGGTGCTGCAGGAGCAGTAATTCGGCGGTATTCGGTTTTTCCCGACGGAATACTCTACGCGGTTCTGCTCGCGGGAATCTTCGGGGGAATTATTGATTACGGAATACTTCAGAGACGTTACAGAAGGGTAAAGGCATGAAGGATTTCCGAATGGTTGTGTTCCTTCTGATTCTCTTTTCTCTCTGCACATTGCTCCTCACCGGCGGGAAACTTGCCTATGACAGGGCTTCTGCGGTATTCAACCGGCGATTGTATGCGGAGATTCTTGATCTGTACGGTTACCCCTATGAAGAAGAGACCGTTGAGTCGGATTTTGCCTTGAATTTCAACACTGTTGAAAGGGGAGCCCGCATCTACTATATCGGGAAGGATGCGGGCCGGAAAACTGTTGCATTCAAGACACAGGGTCCGGGACTCTGGAGCCTGATTGAGGTACTTCTGGCGGTTGAACTTGATAAATCTGAGCTTTTCGGCCTCCGAGTTCTCTCCCAGGGAGAGACACCTGGTCTGGGCGGACGCATTTCTGAACTGGCCTTTCAGGATTCCTTTTCAGGTCTGTTCATCAAACCGGAGGTGAAGATTGTCAAGTTTGCAATGGGAGCCAATGAGATTGATGCCATCTCCGGTGCCACCAAGACAAGTCAGTTTCTTGAAGAGCTGATAAATTCCGGACTGGAAGATCTTGATAGAGAATCTGATTTTCTTTTCCCTGAAGGCGGGAGTTGATTATGGGCGATTCAATTAATCTTCGAGTCCCGAAAAAAGGATATAGACTCTTTAAGACGAAAAATTGGATGGTATTCAAGGAGGGTGTCTGGCACAACAATCCCATCTTCGGGATGATGCTGGGGCTCTGTTCCACATTGGCTGTTACCAATCTGGTGAGTAACGCCCTGGTGATGAGTGCGGCGGTTACCCTGGTTCTGGTGGTTAATTCAGCAATCATCAGCTCTCTGCGGAACATGATTCCCGAGAGGGTGAGAATGATAGCGTATATGCTCATCATCTCAAGCCTGGTGATTACCGTGGATATGGTTCTTAAAATTGTTCTACCCGAAGCCAGTAAGGCCCTTGGACCCTATGTCGCCCTTATAATTACAAACTGCATACTTATGGGCCGGGCGGAAGCTTACGCTATAAATAATACAGTCGGTCTTTCGGTGTCTGATGCCCTGGGAGTCGGGTTGGGTT
Organism: Spirochaeta sp.; assembly: GCA_030590585.1. The sequence goes on along the minus strand of JAUUYD010000061.1, from coordinate 762 downwards.
ACACTTTTTCATTGACAATTATATCAATATTCAGAGAGCTTATAGGCTTTGGTTCAATACTTGGATTTGCAGTATTACCAGAGCAATTTCCTGAAATAGCGCTCTTTACAATTCCTCCAGGGGCCTTTTTCGCATTGGGAACCTTTATTCTCATTATTAACACAATACGGAACAGAGGAGGGCAGTCATGAATCCATTTCTTCTGCTTTTCTCTTCGGTCATTACAAGTAATATTGCCCTGTCCTATTTTCTTGGAATGTGCCCGTTTGTCACCATTTCCAAAAAGATTGATGTTGCTGCCGGGATGGGGATAGCCGTTACCCTGGTGATGACTCTCACAGCATCGGCGAACTGGCTGATACAGAGCCTCATTCTTGCCCCTTTGGGATTAGAGTATCTGCAGTTCCTGGTTTTTATCGTAACCATAGCAACCATTGTTCAGATACTGGAAATCGTTATCGACCGCTATTTCCCCATACTCTATCTGTCCTTCGGGATTTTTCTTCCTCTGATTACCGTTAATTGCGCAATACTTGGAATCTCCCTTTTTATGATTCTCAGGTCTTACGGTTTTATTGAAACGGTTCTCTACTCATTCGGTTCCGGTGTGGGATGGCTGCTGGCCATTATTACCATGGGCGGTCTCAGGCGAAATCTTGTTTTTTCCAGGCCCCTGGCCAATTTTGGAGATCCGGGAATCACTGCCATTATTGCCGGCATCATGGCTCTGGGCTTTATTGGTTTTACCGGGGTAACTGGATA
>JAUUYD010000217.1 GCA_030590585.1 Spirochaeta sp. | reverse complement strand
TTTTTTAACAAATAGTCAACAAGAGGAATGTGAGAATCTCAGTACCCCCGCTGAATCCTGCTATTCTTCTCCCAATCCTCAATTCTCTGAATCCAGGGTTTCCCATCGAATTTCAGAAAGAACTTAAGACGCCGCTTCAACGTCATACGACTTTTAATAGTCATGGATGCAAGGGTTCTCTCAAAGCTGCCCCGCCCCAGCCCTCTTCGGGTTTCCAGGATATTCACCCAGGCGTTCAGGTAAGGCCCCCTGTCGGTAAAGGCAATTTTATTCCAGCTTGAAAGGGCAGCAGTTTCCCGGCCGAGATAAAGCTCATAATAACCCAGGCGCTTGTACAACAGTATGTTGGTCGGATCTCTTAGCAGAGCGGAACGGATGGCCCGGACAGCCTCTGAAGATTTTTCGTAGGGAAAGGCCTGATAAGCACTGGGAACCCTGCAGACTTGAACCAGCATTATCAGGGTTAGCACGTACATAATCAAATCCAGAGCCAGAGCGGCCCCCGAACCAACCCAACCGACCAGGAAGTTAAATAAACCATGAACAAATGAAACGACAAACACTGCTGTTATAACATAACGGTATTTTGTAAGAGCTCCGCCTTCCGGCGGTTCCAATATGGCCTGCCCGGAGAAATACCCCCAGACAGCGGCAAAAGCCATGTGCCCTGATGATGCCCAGATAAGCCGGAAAGGAATCGATCCGGAACCATATATTAAAATGTAATCAATATTTTCCCAGAGACTGAAACCAAGAGCCACCATCATGGCAACAAGAACACCATCCCGGGGCTCCTTAACCCGCTTGAATCCCCTGGCCAGAATCCAGAATACAATAAATTTCGCCCATTCCTCCGAAGGGCCATTTATCAGCAGGTAATACTGCAGATCGTTTGCCGCATCATAGGGCGTATAAAGGTTCCTCCCGAAGACCAGAAATCCTGTAAAATACAGCACTCGGGCCAGATACAAGGATCCGATACCTGAAAGGACATACAAATACCAGCGATGCCCCTTGTCCTTCCAACGGGGATCGGCCCGGGTAACAATTTTCAGCCAGATCCAGGCGCCGCCCGCTGAAATGAATAGAGATATCAGCCATGATATCCGGTTGAATCCGCTGTACATGCATCCCTCACCGCAATACTCGTACCAATTACACCGACAGCACAATCCCGCATTAAAAGCATTGTTTAATAACTCATGTTACATTCATCAAAAAAAACGGAACTGAAGTTATTGAAAGATCAGCTGCCTTTCATCTTCAGCCACCGGCTTCCATCTTTGTCCGTTTCAGATAAAGCACAATTCCTGTAAAATCTGAAAGATTTTCGATTACAAGAGAATTATTATTCAGGATCGGTTCCCGTTTGTTATAGTCCAGAGCAGTCTGAAGCGAATAATCCTCTGCTTTATCAAAGGGCAGTAAAATACTTAACGGAGAATCCTCGAAAGTGTGTATGACAATAATCACCTCATTATAATCCGGGGAGTACCTGACAACGGCCTGCCAACCCAGAGGTTTTCTATAGCTGGCCATCTGCGGGCCATAGCGGCGGCTTTTTCCCTGGTGAAGAATCGGGGCAATAGTTTTGTGAAGATCGACAGATCCTTTGATAACCGCCAGTTGGTATTTCGATAGCTCCGCGATTTCTCCACTCAGACACTGCAGACCCAGAAAGGTAGATGCCAGGCTGTAATATAGACGATCCGGATTGTCAGACGGATGAATCACGGCCCAGATGAGGGATTTTGAGGGATGCAGCTGCAGCTGGAGGTTTGCCGCGATAATGGGAACACTCTGTGTTTCATGGGCATCGGAGAATGATGAAAGATCTGTTTGATTGATAAAGGAGGGCTCCAGGCGAAGTCCGCCGGAGGAACAGTTCTCCACCACCAATTCGGGGAAGTCTATTTTAAGTTTCCTGTAAAAGGACTGAACTTCCGCCAGATGAACGTTTAGTCCCTCTCCGTAAGAATCATTTCCATCACAGCCGGCACCGATCGTCTCATTGTAGTCAAACTTAACATAGCCTATGCCGCAGTCCCTGATGAGATTACCAATCTTCGATTCCAGATAGTCCCGGACTTCCTCATTCCTGAAATCCAGGAAAAACCGGCTCCCCGATTTAATCGGAATTCCATCCCGATGAAGGAACCACTCGGTTTTCGTCCGGAGCCTGGAATCCTCCCCTACAACCTCCGGCTCAAACCATAGTCCGGGTATCATCCCGTATCCGCGGATCTTTTCGCAAAGGTTTTTCAATCCTGCAGGAAAGAGTTCCTCTGAGACATTCCACTCTCCCTGGGTAGTTTCCCAATTCCCCCCGCCGTCGGCATACCAGCCGGCATCGATAACGAAATACTTCATCCCAAGGTCCCGGGCAATATCCAACAGCGGCATAATCTTTGCTGCCGACGGTTTTCCCCAGTTTGTACACCATTCGTTGAATATCGGAGAATGAATTTGTTTATCAGTTTTTTGTTGATCTGTGATTACTACGCATAAATCTTCTATTCCCCCGGAAACGGCTGTGATAACAGCTTCCCCTGTTTGGAACATCCTTCCGGGAGCTATTATTTTTTTCCAATGGCCGAATTCCCAATCTGCCAAACCTCCCGAGAGATGAAAAAAATCATCCATTCTATAAATCTCCATCTGCCATGATCCGGGAGCTTCAATTCTGGCTCCCCAGATAATTCCATATTCGGTATCCTCAATACCGACTGTGGGGAACCATCTTCTGACAGGCATGGAACCCAACTGTCCGAAACGCTCGGAATTCGCTGAGACGTTACACCAGGAGTTCTCCAGTTCCAGCGACTCGGCACTTTCACAGAGATGTCTCCCTTCACCACTCCAGGAGCTCCTGAAGCGGTGAATCCGGTATTTCCCCGGAGCATCATCAATTTGCAGGGGATTGATAAAGCCCATGGTAAAACTGGAGAGGAGTTCAAGTTGTATATCCCGGGTTCCCTCGTTAACTAACTTCGATGAGCATGTGAGGTATTCGGTACCTTCCAAATACTCCAGCCGGTGGACAATCAGGATACCGTCGGTAGATTTCATACTTGTATCGATGATGGTATTCCGATCGTTTTCCTCAATTATCTGGGAGTGAAACTGAATGCTTCGAGCTCGGCTGCCGTTCCGCAGGGTTAAACCCTGGCTGTAACCTCCCGCACGTTCCGAATCGGTACAGCTGAACAGTACCAGAGGCTCCACAAGCCAGGAGTCGGGAAAATCTCCCCAATTCCCGAAGAAATGATTCTCCGGTTGAGAAGAAATATCTTTTCTGTGTAGTGAGAGCTCATTGTTCCAAAAGCCCTGGGGCATAATTCTCAAACCCATAATCCGACTGTCAGTATCCAGGATGTATTGAACCTGGAGGCTTCCGAGATTGAAGCTGGAATAGATCTGTTTCATATGAACCTCAGAGGATCTTTCAAAATTACCATTTCGAAAGATCCTCAGTATGGGGTCAAAAAGTTATTTTCATATACGATAATAAAATAACTTTTCTAAAGGTCTGGGTAATTTTGAAAATCGGAGATTTTTGAAATTACCTCCTCATTTTATCATACACAAAGCTGATGGGCAGTTAAATACGGGTTCAAAGACAGGGATATCCCAAGCAGTGATTTTTTACAGATTCACATATTCATCAGGTTTTCATCAATTTCTTTCCTTTTTTGTTCATTTTCCAATCAGGAAGTATTAGAATTAACTCTCTGATTTCCAAGGAGGAATTCCATGAACAAACGTTTTATTCGTTTCATCTCAGCTCTGTTACTGCTGACTGTTCTCCCCTTCGCCTTGATGGCGCACGGTCTTAGTGAGGGTCCCCTCGATGGATCCGGTGAGCTGGTTGTTTTACACACCAATGACTTTCACGGGCATCCGCTGAAGTTCTACAACTACCCGGCTCCGAATTTAGGGGGGCTTCCGGCTATCGCCACCATCGCCCAGGACACAAGGGACATGTACGACAACGTTCTCATCCTGGATGCCGGCGATTTAAATACCGGTCGGCCTGAGTCAAATTTCTACGAAGCAGCACCGGACATCATAGGCTACAACTATGTCGGTTATGATGCCCTTACTCTGGGAAATCATGAGTTCGACAAGCCACTTGCTACCCTGGAAGCCCAGATGCAGATGGCCAGCTTCCCGTTCCTTTCGGCCAATGTCCGTTATCCCGACGGTTCACTGGTGGCTGAAGCTCCCTACATCATTAAAACCTTTGATGGTTTCCGTGTAGGTATTTTCGGCCTTACCACTTCCGAAACTCCCAAGGTTACCATGCCCACCATCACAGGAGATTTGATTTTTGAAGATGAAGTTACCGTTGCCCGGCGTATGGTAGCCGAGCTTGAACCTCAAGTTGATATTATTATCGCTCTGGTTCATATGGGACTCTACGACGATAACACCCACGGTTCCCGAAAGGTGGCTGCCAATGTTAACGGGATCGATCTCATTGTTGACGGCCACAGTCATTCCAAACTTGATGAACCAGTCTGGGAAAACGGTACCCCCATCGTTCAGGCGTGGAACTGGGGCCTGCTGGTTGGAAAAGCCGTTCTTACCATCACCGACGGTGATGTAAGTGATTTCAACTGGGAAACCATCCCGGTCAATCTGAAAAATCGTACAAAGGACGCCGACGGCAACAGTGTCTACACCTTCATCGGTGAAGAGATTCCCGAAGACCCCTATCTTCTGGCGGCACTTACCCCGTTCAACGACCAGGTGGAAGCCAAACTTTCTGAAATTATCGGCGAAGCAGACGATTTTTTTGACAATGAGAATATCCGTAAGGAAGAAGCAGCTCTGGGTAACCTGGTTGCCGATGCCATGCTCTGGGCCACAAAAGGTCAGGGATCCGATTTTGCCATTCAGAACGGCGGCGGAATCCGGGCAGGTATCCCTGAAGGTGATATCGACAAGAAAATTATTTATGAAGTACTTCCCTTCGACAATTCAGTGATGACCGTGGAAATGACCGGCAGGGATGTACAGGCCATGTTTGATTTTGTTGCCACTGTTCCCCGGGGCAAGGGCGCATTCCCTCAGGTATCCAAAGGTGTGGAATTCACCATTGATTTCGGCGCAGGAGAAGTCCGGGATCTTACCATCAACGGAAAGGCTGTGGATCCCAACGCCGTTTATAAGGTAGCCACCAACTCCTTTATGGCCGCCGGGGGTGACGGATACACC
>JAUUYD010000174.1 GCA_030590585.1 Spirochaeta sp. | reverse complement strand
GGGCCGATTCCCTCAATAGCAGTGAGTTCACCGACATCCGGAATATCTCCCGAACCATCGAGAACCGAAAGAAGGTCCCCGGCGAGTTTAACAACTCCCTTCCGGCTGCTTCCGGAACCCAGCATCAGGGTGAGAAGATCGATATCTGAAAGGGCACAGACCCCCCGGGATACCAGTCGCTCCCGGGGTCTGTCTTCCGGCAGTAAATCTGTAATACGTTCGTGAACTAAGGTTTTCATACCTTCAATGACTGGCTGAATACATCGAATGATTCATTTTCAGCACATTATTTTCATTAAATCTCATTTACAGTTTCAAACCGTAATATAACGTTCCAAAACGGCGTTTCTTCAACAGTTTGAAACCTGTTCTTTCGTAGAAACGGATAGCGCCTGTGTTATTCCTGCTTACGCCGAGATGGACACCTGAACAGCCCATATCTTTCAGGTGATCAACAAGAGATTTAATCAACATCACACCAAGACCCTTCCCCTGATGTTCGGGTAGAATGTTGATATGGAGATGAGCCGGGTATTGCTGTTCCATATTTCGGGGAAGTGAGTTGGTATAATGTACAGATTCAATATATTCCCTGATGTACATACCCAAGGGAAACTCCTTCCTCTGTTTTCGTAAAGCCTGTTTAATTTCCTTTTTCATTCTGGGGCGGAATAGCTTTCTGAAATTCTTTGCCTCTGGAGACGAAAGGATGTAACCCACCGGAATATCTTCTGCATCCGCGACAGCAAAACAGTTCTCCAGTTCGTATCGGAGGTAGGGTACGGCCCAGTGCAATCCTGACAGTTCCCTGTACTTTTCGTTGTTATTGTCCAGGGTGAGAAAGCAGATTGTGAGAACTGCCTCTTCATCTTCCGGTCTTAGCTTCCGAATGGTGTATTTCATGTTGCTGCAGAGTACCACAAGAGCAGTAGGAGACGGTACAATATCATCATGACACTTCAGCTCATTATTGTTCTTATTCTGATGGGAGGATGGCTTTTCGGCCGTCTTGCATCCCGAATCGGATTACCAGGTGTTCTGGGTATGACCATCTGGGGTGTCATTATCGGTTCGTTGTGGAGGGATTCAATTCCGCTGGAACTCTGGAATATGGCTCCCTTTCTTAAATCTCTGGCCCTGATTATTATTCTGCTTCGAGCTGGTCTGGGTATAAAGTTATCTTCTCTGAGGAAAGTGGGAGCCGCGGCCATTAAAATGGCCTTTATACCGGCGCTTTTCGAGGCCTCTGCCTTAACATTACTCTTTCACTACATCCTGGGATTCGAATGGGGCATAGCGGCTCTTGCCGCCACACTGCTATCGGCAGTATCGCCTGCAGCTGTTGTTCCCTCCATGCTTACCTTGAAAGAAGAAGGTTACGGGGTGGATAAGGATGTACCGACGATGATGCTGGCCGGGGCCAGTCTGGATAATGTTGCTGTTATCACGATATTCACCATGTTCCTCAGACTTGCCAAAGGTGAGAGCTTAAGTCTGGTAAGATCCCTTTTAATGATTCCCTGGTCACTTTTTGCCGGTATTCTTCCGGGATTGATACTGGGTTTCTTTCTGGTTTGGTTTTTCGAACATTACTACGACAAAATCAGGGCTACCGAGAAAGTGCTGCTGCTCCTGGGGCTCAGTGTCACCCTGGTTCAGCTTGGTGAATGGATCAATACAGCCGCGGTTCTGGGTATAATGACTATCGGTTTTGTTCTTCTGGCCAAAGCCGACAGGGTGGCCAATGAACTCGCCGGTAAACTGAATAAACTATGGGTGTTCAGTGAAATAGTTCTGTTTGTTCTGATTGGTATGTCCGTTCATCTCGATGTAGCACTTAAAGCCGGCCCCATGGCCCTGATTTTGATTTCAGGCGGTCTTGTTGCACGGTCTCTGGGTGTGCTGCTTGCCACCATGGGATCTTCACTCAATCGAAAAGAGAAGTTGTTCTCGGTTATTGCGTATATTCCCAAAGCGACGGTTCAGGCGGCTCTGGGAGCTGTTCCTCTGCAGGAAGGTATTGCCGGTGGGGAACTTATCCTGGCCTATGCGTTTGTGGCTATTATATTTACAGCCCCTCTGGGACTGATTGGAATCAGAGCTGGGGGACCGAAGCTGCTGCAGCTTCATCCAAAGAACACAATTGACCGGGAATGAGCAGAATCGTCAATTTTCATAGTTTTGATAAATAAGCTCAACTTTGTCTTTGTTGGAAAATAGAATATCAACGAGTTCCGGATCGAACTGAGTTCCCCGGCCCTGCTTGATAATTTCCATGGCATCATCCAGGGATACTGCGTCTTTGTAGATTCTTTTTGATCTGAGTGCGTCAAGTACATCGGCAACCGAGCAGATACGGGCCTCAAGGGAAATCTTATGACCGGAAATACCTCCGGGATACCCCTTTCCGTTCCACCACTCGTGATGTTCAAGGCAAATTGTAGCAGCTAATTGAAGTACATCTTTTTTACTGGCTTTTAGGATGTTGTACCCGATCTGGGCGTGAGTTTTCATCACTTCGTATTCTTCTTCATTCAGCTTTTCGGGTTTTTTCAGGATATTATCCGGTATGCCAACCTTCCCGATATCATGAAGAGGCGCGGCAAACATAAGAATGTCACGTCTGTCAGGTTCAAGTCCCTTGTTTTCTGCCAGAAGAATTGCAAGTTCTCCCACCCTCTGTACATGCTTACCGGTTTCACCGGATTTGGTTTCTATAACTTCTCCCAGGGTGGCGATAATCTCTTTCTGGGTATTAATCAACTCTCTGGTGAGCATCATGTTGTTCAGTGATACATTGACATGGGATGCATAAAGCTCAACAAGATAACGTTCCATGTCCCCGAATTCCCTGATATCTTCAAAATAAGCCAGGTATCGCCCTCCTTTATTGGAGAGAAGGGTGGTCATAATGTGGTGACCGTCATGCAGGGTAGTTCCGGATTTCAGTGTATTCTGAATTATTTTAATGATTTCCGGATTATTCAGTTTTTCAAGATCACAGCCATCGAGATTCTCATGTATACCACGGCCGGAGAGTATGTGGCCCCCATTGCCATTTTCAGTAACCAGGATTGATCCGCTTCCCGGTTTAGTGCCCCTGTTCATTACATATTCAATTTGTTCCAGGATATTGCCGGAGAGATCTTCATCGAAACTACTGCGTTCAATATCCCTGATAGCATCAAGAATCCGTATAAGACCCTGCCGGCTTTGTTCCAGCTTCCTGAATCCCAGATAGGTTCTGATTGATGCTGTTACAGCTGCATCAAAGCGCTCGCTGGTCAGTTCCGCTTTTTCCTTGTAGTCATCAATTTCATATTCCCGCATAACCTGGCGCTGCGGAACCATTCCGGGTTGTCCGGTACGGAGAATAATCCTCACCATGGGATCTTTAAGTTCTTCTCGGATATATCGGGCCAGACCCAAACCCGCATCGTCGGTTTCCATAATGACATCAAGCAGAATCAGGGCAAAGGGGCCGTGAGATGCCAGTATCCCCCGTGCTTCTGTTGCAGAGTATGCGCTCATGAGTTTGAGCTTGTATCCCCGGTATCGAAAATTTTTCAAAACGAGGGCGGTAATATCATGAACTGTAGGTTCGTCATCGACGATCAGCACCATTAAAGTGCTTTCGTCGGAGCTAACTGACAGATCGCTATTGTCCTTCAGTAAAGTGCTCAAGTCATCTTTCATAAGTTGGCAAGCCTTATCCTTAGATAAGGAATCATAATAATTTGCATACGGTTTGTCACGGATATGATTGATGAAATGCAGTATTGAGACCGATTTCCATCAATTTCATAGTATGATGATTTTTATGATAACAGACTTGAATCTTCAGGGAGGCGTATTCCTGTCAAAAAGCCGGGATTCAGCGAAAAACCTGGCGATGGAAGAATCATTACTTTCAAGGGTTCAAGCGGGTGATTATATTCTGTTTCTTTATGAGAATAACCCTTCAGTGGTTATCGGGCGATTTCAGAATCCCTGGAGGGAATGTCGAACGGGCCTGGTCCGGCGCAGACGAATCCCTTTATTACGCAGGGTTTCCGGCGGGGGTACCGTTGTTCACGGTCCCGGGAATTTAAACTTTTCAGTAATCACCGGTAATCCTGTGCCAGATAAGAAAGGCAATCTTCTCCGTATAGTTAAAGCTCTCTCAACTCTTGGTATTCAAGCCGGATTGAATGATCGTTACGATCTGGTCATCCAGAATTCCAAAGTCAGCGGCAGTGCCTTCAGACAGGCTTCAGGTTGTTCCATGCACCATGGCACATTACTTGTGAATGCCGACCTGGACAACTTGAGAATGTTTCTTCATACAAATCACAGGGATATGGAAATCCGTGGAGTATCTTCAAATCCATCTCCAGTGGTGAATCTTTCTGAAGTTATATCCGGGATATCTGTTTCGGATGCGGTAGAAGCCCTGGCGGCGAAATGGGGTTCTCCCGAGGGTCCTGTTCGGATCAGCCCTTCTGATTTTGAAGATGACTCAGTTTTCAGAACCAGCCTTCAGCGCCTTGGTTCCGATGAATGGACTTGGGGTAAAACTCCGAAATTCAGTGAAAGAATCAGCGGGTTGGAAGGATTTGAAAAGCTGGTATTTGAGATAGACATCCGTGAGGGGCGGATATTCACTGTGCTGTGCAGCGGTGATGGTAGGCTGTCACTGACTCCTGACACTGGGTTCCTGATCGGGTGTCCATATCATGGCCCGGATATAATATCCGCCGGACCCCCGGATACTGAAGAATGGCTGAAGGAACTGGCTGCTGCAGTGGACGGAGACGGCCCGGATACAGGGGTATGATACCATTCATTTGCCGAGCATAGATTTTGGATTTCTCCTGAAATCAGTTCAGCGCCGGTATGAAAGTCCTTCTTTACGGGAAAATTCATTCAATGCCCCTTCGATGAGCATGTCGAGCATTGCAGTGAAATCCACTCCGGCCGCGGCGGTCATCCGGGGGAACAGGCTGATGGATGTCATACCCGGGATGGTGTTGATTTCGTTGATGAAAACCTCCCCGGTATCACTTTCCAGCAGAAAGTCCACCCGTGAGAGCCCCCCGGCTTCAACAATACGATAGGCGTTTTCAGCAATTGACTTTATCAGCACAGCTGTTGATTCCGACAGATTGGCCGGGACTTTGAGCAAAGCACCATCCGGGTCGGTGTACTTGGCATCGTAATCATAAAAAATATGTTCTCCCCGTGGGATGATTTCACCGGGAGGGTAGGCTGTCGGAGAGGCATAGCCCATAACTGAACACTCAATTTCCCTGCCGTTAATTGCTTTTTCCACCAGAATCTTTCTGTCGTGGAGCCAGGCGGCATCCAGGGCGTCTTTAAGTTCCTTCTCGTTTTTTACCCGGCTGACGCCAACCGACGATCCGGCATTGGCAGGTTTTACAAACAGGGGCCGGCCGAGTTCCTTGAATAGTTCTACGGCAAGGGTAGTTGAGTCCGGTAAATCAGACCCGGCATACAATGTTCTCCAGGGAACCACCGGCAGTCCGGCCTGAAGCCAGAAACGTTTGGCCATATCTTTGTCCATGCCTACTGCGCTGCCCAATACACCGGAGCCTGCATACGGAACCCTGGCGATTTCCAGTAGTCCCTGCATTGTTCCGTCTTCACCGAAACTACCGTGGAGAACCGGGATAACGACATCAATATTCAACTTTTCTCCATCACACATGAAGAATCC
>JAUUYD010000324.1 GCA_030590585.1 Spirochaeta sp. | reverse complement strand
TGATGCTGAAAAAGCCGACCTGCTGAGTCAGGGGGTAATTCGAGCCGACATGTTCTACCTGGCACTGGCCCTGTTTATCGCCGCAGTAGCTCTGGCATCAGCCCGCTACCTCGGGAAGGTATTAAAAGTTTACGGAATTAAACTTCTGGCACTGGGAGCCATTGTTCCTGCCATCGGTGCAACTGCATCCTGGGGACTTTCCCGGATAATACCGGGAATAACCCCCGGAGCAATACCAGGAGCCTTCACTGGCGCCCTCACCAGTTCGCCGGGATTAGCCGCGGCACTGGAACAGGTGGCACACCGGGGTTATGAAGCAGAATCAGCGGTTGGATTCGGTTATGCCGTGGGATACATTCCGGGAGTACTCATCGTTGTCGTCGCCATGCAGCTGATACCCATCATCTTCAAACTGGACTCCGGCAAAGAGAATCAGGCGTTCTGCGAAGATCTGGATATTGATCCTGATGAGGAACCAGGCTCAGAGGGTCAATTCCGCCCCCTGGAGTTCTTCATTATCATTGCATTGGGTTATCTTATTGGTGCTGTGAAAATCCCCCTGGGGCCACTGGGACGGGTGGGTCTTGGATCCACCGGAGGAATACTCATCACCGGTTTGATTCTGGGATTTAAAGGCCGTCTGTGGACCTTGGATTTCCGCATGCCCACTGCTGCCCTCTCGGCAGTGAGGGAGCTTGGAATCGTACTCTTTCTCTCAGTGGTAGGCCTTCGATACGGATATAGAGCCGTAGCATTCATGGCCATCGGCGGCCTGCCTCTTCTGATACTGTCCTTTGGTGTCGCGCTGCTGTCCGTCAGCATCGGATACCTGTTCGGTCGTTATATCTTAAAACTCAATTGGATTCTTTTAGCCGGAGCACTATGCGGAGCCATGACAAGCACCCCCGGTCTGGGAGCAGCAGTGGAAGCCACCGGATGTGATGAGGTTGCAACCGGGTATGGAGCCGTTTACCCGGTAGCACTGCTGTCTATGGTAATATTTACAATAATATTATCGATAATCTCTTAACAGCTCAGTCGGTGTGTCGGCTTCGGTTCACCGGGTATCAGGGATTCCGACTGGTAGCCCGACTCTTTCAGATTGTAGCCCTCTATCACCATATCAATCATGCGGCGGGAGAGGCTTTCAAGCTCCTGCGGAGTCCGAAGCGCCCGGATATTCAAGGTTAAGCCCAGCTGCCGAACTTCAGTACCGGGGCTGAGGGCCGTATCGGCCTGCAGGCGCCCCCCGGACAGGCTGGTTTTTATACTCCCCGAATCAGATCCAAGCAGCAGTTTGGCATGAGCGGCATCATAACCTAATTCTTTCTTTATACCGGTGATAATATCCAACGCGACATCTTCCGGTGAAAATCCATCTGTTGACCTAAGTGTAGTAATACCGTTGTACCAGCCGAGTTCCGCTTCCGCCCTGGCATAAACCTCATAGTCCAGATCCACCGGTTTCGGCAGAACCGGAGCTGACGGATCTTTTACCCACTCCATCACCCGGTCCAGGCCCTCACCCGTACTCACAGAACAGGGAAGTATTTCGGCATCAGGCACCAGCCGTCCCAGCCTCTCAAGAGCTTTTACCCTGTCTGTTTCGGACAGAAGGTCATTTTTTGATAAAATTATTTTCAGCGACTCCCTCAACTGATGAGAGATAAGAACTTCCCGGGGACTCACCGGATTCTCCAGATTCAGTTTCTGATATTCCCCCGCCATGCGGTCCCCGTCAGCCAGAACCAAATAAGCTCCAAGACTTACAAGCTCTTCATTGTAAAGACTTAAAGGACCGATGACAGTCGCCGCCAGATCCGTACAACTGCCCACCGGTTCGGCAAGGATGAAATCCGGCTTCACCGTATCCTTGAGATCTTTGAGAATCGAGGTCAGTTCACCAAAATTACAGCAGAAACACCCCCCCAGCACTTCATTGGCAGTCACCCCCCGGGAACGGGCGTAGGCAGTATCCACAAGGAATTCTCCCTGATCGTTGGTAACCACCGCCACCGAAGCACCGCTTTCTGCAAGGCGTTCTCCGATACTCAACATTAAAGTAGTTTTTCCGCTTCCAAGAAATCCGCCAATGAGTATCAGCCTGGGTTTTTTCGCTGGTGACATAATGTAGGAATAATAATACTTCTGGACGGTTGGTGCGAGATTTTTCAGCACAAGGAAAAACCATCATTGGAGGTGTTTTCACATTTGAGAATACTTTTATGTTACAATGATTCTACATTAGAGGTAATTTGATGAGCCCTCTTGTCAGTGCAGCTGAATTTAATAATCAGATACAGGTTGAAAGATCGGAAGACATAAGGATGTTCAACCCGGGAAGCATTTGTTCAACACGTTCTTTCAGAATATTCCTTTGCCTTTTCATATTTATTCTCGTTTCTTGCAATAAACCTCCAGCCGATGAGCATTCTGATGCAGTTGAATATGCTGAAAAGATAGGTACTGCCGCCTTACTGATATTAAAAAACGGCGAATCTGTTTTTGAATTCGGGGACATTAACCGTCAATTTATGTGTCACTCCATCAGAAAACCTTTTATTGGTGCTCTCTACGGCATTTATATCGAACGGGAAATCATCGATATAAATATGACAATGAAAGAGTTAGGTATTGATGATATTCCGCCTCAGCTTACCCCGGCTGAGAAAGAAGCCACCATACGTGATCTTCTGCTCTCACGGTCCGGTGTTTACCATGAGGCAGGAGGTGAGGCTCAATCAATGATTGACGCAAGACCTCTTCGGGGAAGCCACAACCGCGGCACTTTTTTCTATTACAATAACTGGGATTTCAACGCACTTGGAACAATCTTTGAGCAACTAACCGGAAAGGGAGTATTTAATGCATTCTATGAAGAGATAGCATTGCCCATCGGCATGGAAGATTTCTCGCCTGACGACTGTGCGTATATATATGAATCATTAAAGTCCCGGCATCCTTCCTATTTTTTTCGCATGTCAACCCGGGATATGGCAAGATTCGGTTTGCTCTATCAGAGATACGGGCGCTGGAACGGCAAAAAGATTGTGCCTGAAGAATGGATTATTGAAAGTACTTCGATTTATCCGGTTTCAAATAATTCCGGTGATCCATACGGATATTTATGGAGAATTATTCCTGCTGAGGCTGGATTGGGATCCGGATTCTACCATAGAGGTTTGGGAGTTCACCTGCTAGCAGTTCTTCAGGATCCGGATCTTGTCGTAGTCCACCGGGTTAACACTGACATTGCCCATGAGATTACATGGGAGGAGATTAAAACGCTTATTGGTATGGCTATCAGGGCAGTTGAAAACACGGAATAAATGTGAAAGAAGCTTAGTGCTTATTGTCCCCGAACATCAGAATGCAGAGTATACCAACGATAAAAAATAATGCCATTCGGATGCCATTCCAATCATCAAAACCTTCCTGCATACCTTTTTGGAGATAGATTCCAGAAGAAACAAGAGTTCCGATTCCGACTCCGAAAAGGATCCATTTCAGTGTTTTTGAAACACCGGCATTTTTCATTGTATTACCTCCATTGAATGACAATCCTATCTTTCTCGATCCCCGCCATTATGTTAAAATGAACTGTTATTTCCGAATTGAATTATACATGATTTAACTGTTAACTTACAGAAGGAAAAAATGAAATACAAAGTGCATCGATTTGAAATCAATATGGAGAGGGAACAGCATGATTTGGAAATTTTTCTGAACAGCTTAAGCGGGGAGCTTGTATCAATCATCCCGAATATCAGGAAAACAACTCTGGCTCAAATTTATGGAGTAACCCGAAAGATTGATTTCCTGTTGGTTGTTGAGAAACAATCTGACAATTCATGATAAATCTCTTTACATTCTATCCTTATGAATTGTTCAGCATAAAATCATAATAATCAGTCGATATGCCATCCGGGATTTCCTCTTTTTCCATGACAACCAGGGAGCGGGTTCGACCTGTTCCATTTTTTTGTTCAAACTGCTCAAATCCTGTAATTTCACGCTTCAGGTTTCCCTGAGTGAGTAAATGACAAGCCTGAACGGTTTTATCCCGGGTAACGAAATCGATTTCTGATTTCCCGT
>JAUUYD010000116.1 GCA_030590585.1 Spirochaeta sp. | reverse complement strand
CGTATCGTAATTCTGAAAGATGGTAATCTCGTCACTGAAATGGCCGGTCGGGACGCGACGGAGAAGAAGATCGAACAATTGATGGTTGGACATGATCTCTCGGATGAACATTTTCGCGAGAGTGAACAGATAGAACCCGAGGACGACGTGGTTATTGATGTCAGTGGACTCATGCTGAAGGAGCATTTTGAACCCATCGATTTACAGATCCGTAGAGGTGAGATTGTGAGTCTCGTCGGCCTAATCGGCTCGGGAAAGGAAGAACTCTGCCAGTGTCTTGCCGGTATCAGGATAGCGGACGCGGGCCGAGTCACAATGAACGGGACGGTCATCAAGGCCGTCACTCCGAAAGACACAATTAAGAGGAAGATCGGCTATATTCCCATTGACAGGAGAAAAGACGGACTCGCTACCGATATGAACGTCACGGAGAACATCAACATGCTGGTTCTCGACAGATTCAAGAAGTTCGGTTTGCTCAACCCGGGCAGGGAACGGGACAATGCAAAGAAGTGGGCCGCAGAAACCAGCGTCATAGCCCCGTCGCTGCGGGCCAGATGCGCCAATTTGAGCGGCGGCAACCAGCAGAAGGTGGTTCTGTCGAAATGGCTCGCCGCTGAATCCCAGTTCCTGATACTGGATCATCCGACCCGGGGAATCGATGTGGGTGCGAAAGATGAAATTTTCCACCGGATCAGGGAATTGGCCAGGGAAGGAAGAAGTCTGTTGATTATGTGTGACACACTTGAGGAAGACATCGGATTGTCGAACAGGATGCTTATTATGAAAGACGGAAAACTCATGGACGTGGTGAATTGTCCGAGTGATAACAAGCCGACCGTTCTTGATATCATTTCGTCAATTGTGTAGTGAGGTTATTAATAATGAGCAGCAATAACGATCAAAACAAAAAGATCCCGATCTTGATACTCAGGAAAATCGGACAAATCCCGGCACTTTATTTCTCTGTGGGTATGCTCGTTTTTTTCCTCCTGGTGTTTTCGATTGGGAATCCGAGTTTTTTCAGTAGGTATAACCTCCTTACCATCGGAACTTCCACGTCCATCCTGCTGGCAGTGGGACTCGGGCAGGTATGTGCCATATTAACCGGAGGCATTGACCTCTCTGTCGGCGGGATCATGTCCCTTGTGTCCGTCGTTTTCATGGTGACGCTGGACAGGTTTGGCATCGGAGCCATTTTCATCAGCATTCTTGTCGGCGCGACAGCAGGTCTTTTGAATGGTGTATTGAACGCCAAATTGAAAATCCCATCATTCATCACAACACTGGGAACCGGTGGAATCTTCGTCAGCATTTCCTATATGATTTCAGCCAAACCGCTTTCCGCGCCTTCTTCCTCCTATGAACTTCTGGATGTGTTAAATGGATCATCCCTCGGTGTAAAGAACATCATGATAACCGGAGCCTTGATATTCCTGCTTTATTATGTATTCCAGCGGTATACAAAAACCGGTCGCGGGATATTCTTCATTGGAAGCAACGAAAGAATGTCTTGGTTATCGGGATTGGATGTGTCGCGAATCCGGATTACGGCCTTCACATTATCCGGTCTGGGTGCCGGTCTGGCCGGTATCATGCTGTCCGGAACCCTTTACAGCGGATATCCGACTATGGGTAACGTCTACGTCCTGAACTCCATCGCTACTGTTGTTATCGGCGGAACGGCGATGACTGGAGGAGCCGGCGGCATGCTGAATACTCTTGTAGGTGCCTTGATACTGAGTGTCATCAATAACGGTATGAATATTGTCGGTATCGATGTGTACACTCAGCAAACGTTCCTGGGCCTGCTCATTATACTCGCTGTTGCGATCAGTTTCGATAGATCGAAGCTCACTGTCATCAAATAGGGTCGTGGAAATGCCTGATTTCGTAATTCAGGATTGGAGTGAATGATCATTGTCGGGATAAGAAGTAAACCTTGTCCCTGAATATATTTTAAATGCTATGATAGATGTTTTTTTGGAGGATCTGAGCGTTATGAATTTAGGATTGAAAAGCAAGGTCGTTTTCATTACTGGAGGCAGTGTCGGAATCGGTTTGGCCGTAGCAAAGGCTTTTGCCGAAGAAGGTGCCGATGTAGTGATCGGAGCACGGCAGAAGGACCGGGTCCTGAACGAGGCCTCGGGGATCGAAGCTGAATACGGTATTCGTGCCATGGGGATTCCCATGGACGTCACAATCCCGGAGGACATTGAGAATACACGGCGGAAAATTGAGGAAACTTTCGGGGGTATCGATATCCTGATCAACAATGCCGGGTCGGGTTCTGATGAGACCATCCAGGAGGCCACGGACGACAAATGGAACCATTATTGGAATCTTCATGTCATGGCGGCAGTCCGGACTTCACGGGCGTTCATTCCCGGCATGAAGCGTCGCGGTGGAGGGGTAATCCTGAATACGGCGAGCATCTGTGCCCGGCAACCTCTCGGGTACGAACCTATTTACAATACGACCAAGGCTGCTCTTGTCATGTTCGGTAAATGCCTCTCCAGTGAAGTGGTCGGAGATAATATTCGTGTAAATACAATAAGCCCGGGTCTGATTCTGACGCCGGATTGGTGGAAAACAGCAGGGCTGCTTGCTCCAAAAGAGGGAAAAACCCCTCAGGAGTATCTGGATGATATCGCCAAAGAAAATGCACCTATCCGGCGTTTTGGTACACCGGAAGAGCTGGCGAATACATATGTGTTCCTTGCATCCGAGAGAGCCTCATACAGCCTGGGATCGAATTATTACGTTGATGGCGGATGGCTGCGCGTAACAGAATAAACATTGCCTTAAACAGGAAACCGAATATGAAACAAGCAATTATGATTGAGCCGGGAAACATCCTTATCCACGACGTTCCACCTCCAGTTCTCAAGCAGAATGAAGTCCTGGTCAGGGTGAAACGAATCGGTGTCTGCGGCAGTGATATTCACGTCTATCATGGGCAGCATCCCTACACGACGTACCCCGTTGTACAGGGACATGAGCTGTCATGCGAAATCGTGGAAATCGGTGAGGAATCGAAGGGCTTTTCTCCCGGTGATAAAGTAACCATTGAGCCTCAGTTGTCGTGCGGAAAATGTTACTCGTGTCAGAACGGGCTATACAACCTGTGCAATGAGCTGAAGGTTATCGGGTTTCAGGCCCCGGGTGGGGCATCCGAACTTTATGCTGCTCGCGCAGACCGGATCGTAAAGCTCGATGAAGACATGACCCACGCCGATGGGGCAATGTTGGAGCCTCTGGCGGTAGCTGTGAGGGCCGTCGGGCAGATTGGAGATATCATCGGAAAGAACGTTCTGGTGCTGGGAGCCGGTCCGATAGGGAATCTCGTCGCTCAGACAGCACGAGGGATGGGAGCGGAATCCATCCTTGTTTCCGACATTAATCCGTTTCGACTGGAGATTGCCGGGAAATGTGGAATCGAGAGTACTGTGAATCCCCTGGAAGAAGATCTCGAAGAATCAATTATTTCTCATTTCGGAGCTTATAGGCGTGCTGATGTAATATTTGATTGCGCCGGGGTCAGTTCATCTATTAATGGTGCGATTAGCTGTGCAAGAAAGGGTACCCCGATAATTATTGTCGCTGTATTTGGAGATAAACCAGGCATCGATCTGGCCAGGATAAATGAGAATGAATTGAAGCTTTATGGTACTGCGCGGTATGTGATTTCCGATTTCGAGCGAGCCATCGGACTCATCCGCGATGGCCTGGTCAATCTCTCACCGCTCATAACAGATGTATTCGAATTATCCGATTACGATATGGCCTATCGCATGATACAGGATCAACCCGGTACCGTCATGAAACTTCAGATTAACGTTCAATAAGGGAATCAGAATATGCAAAATGTTGTATTCACCATTGGTCTCGCAGGAGCCGTTCATCCCAATATGCCCGGAGATGACATCGGGATGTATAAAAAGACCATAGAGGGTCTGAATTCTCTGAAAAGCGAACTGGATTTCGATCTGGTTTTCCATCCTGAACCCATCAGATCGGAGTCTGATGCCGGTAAAGTCCGGGATATGATGAATGATAAAGGGGTCGATCTGTTCTTGTTGTTCAGTGCGTCCCTGCCGTATGGAAGGATAATTCTCCCCTTGGCACATCTTAATGCTCCCATCGGTATATGGGCGGTTCCGGAGCCTGTAAAAGATGGTGTCCTGCAGCTCAACTCTTATTGCGGGTTGAACATGCTCGGTTCAATCATGAAAAATTACTTCGTCCATGAGAACCTCAAGTACAAATGGTTTTATGGTGCTCCTGAGTCGGACATGTTCCGGGAGCGTCTTGGCGTTACGATTCGTGCGTTAAGGGCCGTCAAATTTCTGAAAGGGGCCCGTATCGGGCAAATCGGAGATCTTGCGGACGGATTCGAAAATCTTCATGTTGACGAAAGGGACCTGCTCCATCGCTTCGGGACTACTTTGCAGACGAGACACACAGTCGAGGATGTCGTTCGGAGAGCGGAACGGTTCCCTGTCGGTGATGTCGAGAAATATGTCGGAGTCATTACTGGAGAGGGCAGCTGGAACAAAAGAACGGTAACAGCGAGTCATATGGATAAAACGGCCCGGCTGAATATGGCATTTGACGACCTGGCCAGGGAGTACGAATACGAATCCCTGGCTATCAGCTGCTGGAGTAAGTTTCAGGAAGTCTATGGAATAGCTGTTTGCGGGGCGATGAGTCGTCTAAACAACAGGGGGATCGTGGCACCCTGCGAAGCTGACGTCATCAGTGCAGTGTCGATGCTGATGCTGAATTCCATGAACAACGGCAAATCCAGTCTTAATGACATGGTTGCTCTGGACGAAGACGATCAAAGTCTCAATCTCTGGCATTGCGGAGTGGCACCCGGTTGCTGGGCGGATGGTTGCGGTGTCAACTGGGACGCCCATTTTAATATCGGAAATTATCACGGTGATGCCTGGGAAGGTGATGGCGTGGTGGCGGATATGCAATTTAAGCCAGGAACCGTCACTTTGGCTGCATTTGACAACAGATTCGAAAATATCTTCGTCCTGACCGGAGATATCATGAAGAACAAGGCCGGATATGCCGGATCCAGCGGGTGGGTTAACAACCTGAAGATTAACGGCGAGTCCATTACGATCCCGGACCTTATCAACACGATAAGCACCGGCCGGGTTAATCATCACTATCCGGCGGCATACGGTCATTTGAATTCGGAAATCCGGGAATTCGCTTTCTGGAAAGATATCAGGGTACTGGAGAAGGTAGCCTACCAGGCCCATATGTCGCCATTCCAGTTTTGAAACAAGCAATAAGGACACATTTTCAATGAAAGCAATAGCTGTAATGAAGCCCGGAATATTGTCAATCGTCGAGTTACCGGATCCCGTGCCCGGTCCTTACGATGTCCTGTTGAAAACGGAATTATCCTTTATTTGCAATGCAACGGACCGAAAAGTTATTGATGGTCATTTCCCCGGTCTGGGTTTGGAGAATTATCCGTTATTACTGGGGCATGAATCGGTGGGCATTGTCATGGAAATGGGTGATAAAGTCACATCGTTTTCAAAAGGTGACAGAGCCATCGGCGGCTTACTCCTGAATCCTCCAGGGGGAAAGTACGGGAGCGGCTGGGGTGGGCATTCGGAATATATTCTGATTCGTGACCATCAGGCCATGACGGATGACGGTGTGGCTGATGAAAAGAACGGCTGGGACGAGGGCTTACAGGTTATGAGAACCGTACCCGGGGATATCCCGCGGGAAGCGGCCGGACTTCTGTGCACCTGGAGAGAAGTCTATGCAGGAATGTTCACTGATTTCCACCTTAAGCCGAATGACGATATCATCGTTTTCGGTGCCGGTCCGGTGGGATTGAGTTTTATCCGATTCGCCAGACTTGCGGGACTTGGGCAGCTTATCAGCGTTGATCCCCTGGCCGTAAAACGGGATCTGGCGATGAAAATGGGAGCAGATGCGGTTTTTTCGCCCGACGAACCGGAACTGGCCCGGCTTGTTCGGCAGCGTGATGCCGGATTCGATGCCGTTATTGATGCCGTCGGAGATGAATCGATCATAAACAACGCCATCGGGATGGTTCGCATGGCAGGCTCAGTATGCGTTTATGGGGTCCTTGGAGCTCCTGTGCTGAAGATCAATAAGGAGAAAGGCCCATATAATTTCAATCTCCTCATACATCAATGGCCGACGCGTGAAGCTGAAGCTGCCGCCCAGGAACCGTTGATAGGATGGATCCGGGAGGGTCTGTTAGATTGGCATGACTTCGTGACAGGGTCGTATTCCGTGAAAGATGTCGAATCGGCGGTCGAGGCTGTGAAGGAACCGGGTTCAGTTAAAACGATGCTTATTATGGACAGTTGGGACTGATGAATCGATATTTACTCGCCCATGATCTGGGTACCAGCGGCAACAAGGCGACATTGTTCGGCATAGACGGTGAACTGATTAAAAGTGAAACGGTGGGATATAACACCGAGTATTCCCATGGCAATTGGGCGGAGCAGAATCCCGACGACTGGTGGGAAGCCGTTTGTCTCTCTTCCAGGAAGCTCCTGGAGGGATTGGATGCAAAAGAAATCGCTTCAGTGTGTTTCAGCGGGCAGATGATGGGATGTCTCCCTGTTGACAGGAAAGGGCGGCCTCTCCGCAGCCACCTCCTTTACTGCGATCAGCGCTCCACCGACCAGGAAGATGTCCTTAAACGGCGTGTCGGCATGGAAGAGGTTTATCGGATTACGGGTCACCGGGCCTCGGCATCCTACGGGATCACCAAACTGATGTGGATCAGGGACAATCAGCCTGAACTGTATCGGGATACATGGAAAATGCTGAACGCCAAGGACTACATGAACTACCGTCTGACGGGTCGGATGGTAACGGAATACAACGATGCATCGGGAACCAATGCTTTCGATCTTTCCACAATGAGCTGGTCCGAGAGCATACTCGAAGCGCTGCAAATTCCCATCGATATGATGCCCGAAGCGGTTGAATCAACTTGCGTCATCGGACAAGTGAACCGGGAAGCTGCCGAAGCAACGGGGCTGGCCGAAGGAACGCCTGTCGTGGCAGGTGCCGGAGACGGCGGCTGTGCCACAGTCGGAGCCGGTTCGGTAAAACCGGGCATAGCCTACAATTACCTGGGCTCTTCCTCCTGGATCTCGACGACGAGCGTGAAACCCGTTATCGATACAGAAATGTGCACATTCACCTGGGCCCATCCTGTCCCGGGTTATCT
>JAUUYD010000191.1 GCA_030590585.1 Spirochaeta sp. | reverse complement strand
TCGGAATTACCTTCAGGAACTCGGTAATTCGGGGTTTATGATGCCCGGAGCAAGAACAATGCTCAAGGCAATCTCTCCAGGGCTGCACAAGGCCATCATCACAAACGGCATTAAGGATACCCAGTACGGCCGTCTGAAGAAAGCTGATTTGATGGAGATTTTTGAAGAGATAATCATTTCCGAAGAGGCCGGTATCGCCAAACCTGCTGCGGGATTTTTCGACTACACCCTGGAACGGATCGGTTTTCGTCAGATTGAAAACATGCTGGTAATCGGTGATTCGCTGAGCTCCGATATTGCCGGAGGGGCTGGATACGGGATTGACACCTGCTGGTTCAACCCCGAAGGACTTGAGAATAATACTTCTGTTAAACCGACTTATGAGATTACCGACTGGGATGGATTGTTTAAGATTCTTTAAGAGTTTCGATTCTTCCAGTATCCGGGTTTTCGATGAAGGTGCATTACGGCGATAATTTCAATATTACCTTTTTTAATTCGATAGAGTATTCCGAATGGAAATGTTTTTGTGATACACCGGTGAATATCTTTATATATCAAAGCAAAAAGATTTGGCTTCAGAGTTATTTGACTGAGAGAGCTCTGGATACTGGATAGAAACCGCTTACCAAGATCAGGCTGCTGACTCTCATACCATTTGGCCGCTTCGATCATTTCCTTTTCGGCTTCTGGATAAAAGAGTATTTGTTTCATCCCAGTTGAGAGTGAGCTTTGGTAAAAACATCAGCTGAATTACTCAGCTCAACCTCTCCATTGTCAATTTTTAAGCAGCGGGTTTGTATTTCTTTTATCCATTCAGAAGAGATTTCTGTTTCCGGGGCAGTATCGAGACTTTCAATTAATCGTTCTGCAACAAAAGCACGAGCTTGTGGAGGTAAACTTAATGCTTCAGAAACAATTCTTTCAGCAGTCATACTCATTCTTTTATGCTAGACCTATCCTTTCAGATGGTCAATTGTCGGTGACAGTATTAAGTGCTTCAATCGACCCTGCAGCATCCAGATGCAGTATGAATATCCCTCCGGCAGCTTCCCAGAGTTCTTTGATTTTCAGCCGGTCGTCGATGAGGATTGGGGTTTTATCGGGCATTCCGTTTTCTTCCAGCCAGGTAAGAGCCAGTTCGGCTTTGTCCCGGGACATCCCGGTGATAACCGGTATCTTCGGGCCCAGCTCCCGCTCACACCAGGAGCGTTTCTGGGGTTCGGCCCACTTACCCATGGGCAGGCCGGTGAGTATCACAGGGTTTAAATCCTTTACTGCCGACCATAATTCACGGCCGTCGGGCATCCAACCCAGGCGGTCGTAGAACCCCTTTGTTCCAGCTATCGCCGGCCACATATTCTGCGGACGAAGTTCAGATGGTTCTTTCCCGGTGGCCCGGCGAACCCCTTTGTCAAAATCAACAAGTACACCATCCAGATCCACGAAAAGCTGATATTTGCTTACCAAGCTGCGGTTCATCTTCAGCCTGCCAGTTTTTCGGCTATCTGCGGCAGTACTTTAAGCGTATGGCGCAGCTGCTCGTCTGAGATATCCCTGTGGGTAACAAAGCGGAACTCCCCGCTTTCAGCCGGATAGGTGAGAATCCCGGCCTCTTTCAGAAGGGTAATGAAAGTCTCCTCTACCGGGGCTCCCGGGGAATGCAGCTTGAGAAACACCATATTGATATCCGGTTCCGGTGTAAGTACTTCAAAGGCATCCAGAGCAGAAAAAGCCTTCGCCAGTTCCTGTGCCATCTGATGGTCTTCTACAAGCCGTGGGAGTTCTTCCTCAAAAGCTGTCAGACCGGCAGCGGCCAGTATCCCGGCCTGTCTCATTCCACCACCCATAATTTTTCTCTTGTAAAAGGCCTTCTCTATAAAATCTTTCGGGCCGCAAAGCAGACTGCCCACCGGAGCCCCCAGACCCTTGGAGAGGCAGAACATCAGGGAATCCACTTCCCCGGCGATAAGCGAGGCATCAACTCCAAGAGATACCGCGGCATTGAACAGCCTGGCACCATCCAGGTGAACCGGCAGCCCGGCTGCTGCCGCGCCTCTTTTCACTTCGGCCATACTTTTTACCGGTTGTACGCTGCCGTCGGACAGAGCGTTCTCCAGACAGATGAGAGAGGGCACAGGGAAGTGCTGATCCGGCTCGGGGCGTATCCTCGGGGCGATATCAGACCATTCGGCCCAATTTGATGAAGAAGGGACAAAGGGTCTGAGAAAAGCGCCGCTGATATGAGCCGAGGCACCAGCCTCATGCTGTATAATATGAGAATTCTCATTGAGGTAAACCTCTCCTCCGCTATTTACCCATGTAAAGAGAGCCAGCTGGTTGGCGAAGGTACCCGAAGGGGTGAAAAGGGCCGCTTCCATGCCGGTAATTTCGGCGGATTTTTCCTGGAGAGCGATAATGGTGGGGTCTTCCCCCAGTACATCATCTCCCACTTCGGCGTCGGCCATGGCCTTACGCATAGCTGTCGAGGGATGTGTTACGGTATCGGAACGAAAATCTATCATGGTGAGAATTGTACACGGAGTAACTGGAGCATTACCACTTGGGCGCCGGAGGTCAGTATTGAATATTAGTATGCCGATACTATAGCGGGGAGTAACCATCAATGAAAAAACCGGTAGAAGAATCAATCCTCGTCGTCGACGACGATATTGTAGCTCTCTCGCTGTACGAAACTATCCTCAAACATGCCGGTTATGAGAATATCATCGTCTCCAGCGACGGCCGGGAAGTGGCGGACAGGCTTCGTGATAACAATGTTTCTCTTGTATTGCTGGATATCAACATGCCGGTTATGAGCGGTATTGAAGTGTTGGAGAATATTACAGAAAGCCATCCGAGCCTGCCTGTCATTATGATTACCGGGGATGAAGATCTGCAGACAGTGGTACGCTGTATGAAAATCGGAGCGTATGATTATCTGACTAAACCTCCGGAACGGACCCGATTGATAACCGCGGTTCATCATGCTCTTGAATGGCGGGACTTGAACAGTGAACTATCGGATATGGGAAGCCGGGTACTTCATAGAGATTCTCTGAAAAAGCCCGAAGCATTTGCAGACATGGTTACAAGTTCAGATTCCATGCTCTCGGTATTTCAGTACGTTGAAGCGGTGGCCGCAACCAGCCGTCCTGTTCTGATTACAGGGGAGAGCGGAACCGGTAAGGAACTTCTGGCCAGGGCCATTCACAAGGCCAGCGGCCGTAATGGTGCTCTGGTTACGGTGAACGCTGCCGGTCTGGATGACTCGCTTTTTTCCGATACCCTGTTCGGTCACCGTAAGGGTGCATTTACCGATGCCGCCGGTGATAGGCCGGGTCTGGTTGAGAAGGCGGCGGGGGGTACGCTGTTTCTGGATGAAATAGGCGATCTTGCACCGGCTTCTCAGGTGAAGCTTCTGCGCCTGCTTCAGGAGAAGGAGTATTATCCTCTGGGTTCTGATGACCCTCTCACGACGGATGCCCGGATTGTTGCTGCAACCTGTATCGATCTTTCCTCCAGGATTGAAGACGGCCGTTTTCGCCGCGACCTCTATTTCCGGCTGATGGCCCATCATGTGTTACTGCCTCTGCTCCGGGATCGTCGGGAAGATCTGAAGCCCCTCACAGAACTGTTCCTTAAAGAAGCGGCAGAAGAACTTGGAAAAAACGTTCCACGTATACCTCAGGAGCTGGAAGCCATGCTGAATCTCTATGATTTTCCAGGTAATGTGCGGGAGCTTCACTCCCTTGTCTTTGATGCCTTGAGCCGTTCTTCGGGAACAATTCTGAATCTGGCACCGTTTCGGGATCTAGTGGGGAGCAATGCTGTTCCTGAAATCCGTGAATCCGGCGGGGAAATGAATCTGGATTACGATGGTCTGGTGGATCTTTTCGGCCATTTCCCCACGGTTAAGGAAATCAACGATGTGGTTTTCGAGGCCGCATTAACCAAGGCCGCGGGTAATCAGTCCCTGGCATCCCGCTTACTGGGGGTAAATCAGTCTACCTTGAGCCGCAGAATTTCAAAGATTGAAGGCTGATACCGGAGGGGTATTGGTTATCTCAATCCGATGGGCTGCGGCTGCCAGTTTTAATGAATGTGATGTTCCATCGCTCCCATCAGGGCCGTGATATTTTCCATAGGCACCCCGGGATAGAGTCCGTATATCATCATAAACCCTCCTGCAGGATCGTTGAGTTGATGAACTTCATAATCGATTAATTCCCTGATTTCATTCGGAGTCCCACTAACCGTGACTTTTTGCCTGTCGATGTCCAGATCGATGCAAATTTTTCCTTTCAGGTTATCTCGAATCCAATCGATGCCGTTTACCAGGTCCTGCAGGTTGAGTATTTGAATATCGAGACTCATGAGATCTTTTATCAGGGTTTTCAGATCTCCGTCGGAATGCATATGAATGATGACACCGGCATCTTTTGCCGGCTTCGTTATCTGTTTGTACGCGGGCAGTATGTAATCCCTGAACATGCCGGGTGAAAGCATGGGACCGATTTCCATGCCGAGATCTTCAGCGTATCCCAGAAATTCAACTCCAACGCGACTGATGTACCGTTCAACGAGGCCCAGATTAAACTCGGTAATCATATCCAGAAGTCGAGATATTCCCTTATCACCGTCCGACATATCCAGCAGTGATTTTTCATATCCCCGTATATCGATCAGTTTGAGAAAGGTGTGCCCATGGCCAATATCGGCACTGTTCAGGCTGCTGAAGAATCCCACTGAGCTTTGGGACGAGGCTGCCTCATCCCAATCAATCGCCGACCAATGAGTTGTTAATTCAGGGTTTGGAGGGATATATGAGTCAAAGGCTTCCCAATCGCCAATAGGATGACCGGTGACTGCTCCGATTATTCCGTCGTCGTTTGTTTCCCATCTGCACCCCCAGGGGTCGATGAAGGGTATGTCTTTTCGGGCAAAATCGGGAATCTCCGGTTTTGAGGTTTCTTCGAAAGAACCAAGATCCGGGAATAGAAGAGGATGAGATTTCATAAGACTGTAGAGTTCTTCATTTTCATAATGATGCCAGCATGACTCGTTAATATGAAAAATCATGGGAATCGTTTCCGGAAAATCAAAATGTATCGTTTTCAGCAGATTCTCTCGTGTATTCATCGATTTAATATAACATCAATGTTCGCTTTATGAATAATGCTAAGTTACGTTAAGTTACAATATGTAAATCGTTACCTCAATTGCCGTCTTTGGCTTCATATATATACGTTTTACATGGGTATCCAGCTCCTAGAGGGAAACTTTTCAGTTTTTATCTTGACAACTCAAAGTACGCACATTCATACTGAGTAACGCTAAGTTAGAACAAGGAGATGATTCATATATTATGGTCCGTGTTGCTGTCGCAGGTTTGGGATTCATGGGAAAGACTCACCTCGGGATTTATAATTCAT
>JAUUYD010000422.1 GCA_030590585.1 Spirochaeta sp. | reverse complement strand
GTTCCCTGCCTGAAGAGCGGCCAGGAAATCACCGGGCCACCAGGCGCCGGATTCATCCTTGTGCTTGAAGTAGGCCGCCTGCAGCTCTGAGTACATATCAGCCCCGATTCCATCGGTTCCCAGGGCCAGGTTCCGCAGTTTCGGGAGATTTTGGTTGTAACCCACATTGTTGTTCATATTCGACCGGGCGTTGTGTACCAGAAAACCATCCCGTTCGTTCAAGATTTCAATTTCCTCTTCCGAGAGATGAACTCCGTGAACCAGGAGAGTCCGGCTGTCCAGAAGGCCGTGACGTTCCAGACGGACAACGATGTCCTCACCGTAAACCGCATGGGAATGGGATACATCGTAACGGTCTTCAGCGACATGCAGATGCAGACCCCTGCCTGTTTCCTTAATAACATCTGCCATCCTCTCGTAGGCTTCCTCGGGAACCGTACAGGGCGCATGCCCGCCAATGTAGGCCTCCACCAGCCGGGGTTTATCCCCCCGATCAGCTGCGGCTTGAGTCTCAAGGGCAAAGCGGCGGTTCTCTTCAATACCGGCCATCATGCCGTCCCTTCCGTTTCGGTCGGTCACCTCGTAGCAGGCAGCCCCCCGGATACCAACGAGTTCCATACCCTGTTTGATGACATCCAGAGATCCTTCGATGAAATCCGGTGAAGCGTGGTGGTCGATAATGGAGGTGGTGCCGCAGCGCAGGGCGTCCAGGCCGGCGGTGAGGGTGCTGAAATGCAGAACATCCTCATCTATGGCCCGGTCCAACCGCCACCAGAGATTCTTCAGTATGGACATGAAATCCGGAGTAGGACCGATAGGCGCCAGGATACCCCGGCTCAAAGCTGAGTAGATATGATGATGGGAGCATACGATTCCGGGAAATACGATTTTCCCGCTTCCGTCAATCACCTCATCGGCGGTGACATCCTTTGCCGCTCCGGTTCCTACAGCGGCAATTTTGTTACCGTCAATCACCACATCGCAATTCTCCCGGACTCTCGGCGGGTCGAATTCAACGGCGGTCGCCCCTTTTATAACAATTGTCATACTTCAATCTCCTATAGGGGTTTTTTCATCTACGCTTCCGAAAAGAGCCGGGCGGTCCCGGTTCACAAGTTCAAAGAGGCGGAAGAACTCAGCGGCACCTTCAAGTGCCGGAGCCTCTTTTACCAAACCGCCTATAACAGAACTCTCGCCTACAGCATCACCCAGGCGCCAGATAAGGTTTTCACCCTGAAGCAGCCAACCGGAATTGGTACTGTTCTCATAATCCTCTTTTGTACTGAATACAGTCGGTTTGTCCCTGTAGGGGACTCCAATGGTCCATGGACAGAAATGACCGCAGTTACCGCATTCGTTACAGTAGGCATCAAGGTGAACAATTTGTCCCGGATCATGGAAGAGAGTCTCGGCTGCAGTGTCCACCTGGAAGGCAATGTTGGCCCGGTTGGGACAGACATCAGCGCACTTGTCGCATATGTAGTCGCATTCCAGACAGCGGGCCCGTTCGGCCTGAGCAAAAGGCTCAGGATCTTCACGGTTAAAAGGCCGGCTCAGGGACATGGTAACCGTACCTTTTTTTATCCGAATTTCATTCTGCCGCTGGGCAGCAGGCCAGAAAGGAACGGTCTCTTCGTAGCTCCAGTCCGGATCGATAACGGCAAGTACCGCGTCGGCGGCTCTATGGCCCTCGGCGATGCACTTGACGATAGTGGCAGGTCCGGTGCGTCCGTCCCCGGCCAGGTAAACGCCGTCTTCATCGGTCATCTGGGAAGAATCGTTTACAACCCGGCCCCGGTCATCCGCTTTAAGACCAAGGGCGGTGTAATTTGCGGCTTCCGGCCGGTCTCCAATGGCGTAAAGAACTGTACCAACTTTCAATTTTTCAGTTTTTCCGGTAGCCACAGGACGGCGGCGTCCCGAATCGTCCTTCTCTCCCAGTTCCATCACCTGAGCGGTGAGGGTACCATCGGCGTCAAAGCGTTCAGGGTTCCGCAGCCATGCGAATTTCACCCCGTCGGCCAGGGCGTCTTCATACTCTTCCTGACTGGCGGGCATCTGCTCGAATGCCCGGCGGTAGAGTATCCAGCTCTCCTTCACACCGGGAACCCTCAAGGCCGAACGAGCCGAATCCATGGAGGTATCCCCGGCACCCACGGTTACAACAGTTTCTCCAATATTTTCAGGATACTTACCCTGATTGAAATCGTAGAGAAATTTAACGGCGGAAAAAATATTGGGGTTGTCCCCTTCCACAGGCAGCTTCGGGCTGTCCCATGTTCCGATACCCAGAATCACCTTGTCGAAACCCCGGGCTTTCAAACCGGCGACTGTAACGTCAGTCTGATTGAACCGAAACTCGGCTCCCATGGCCTTGATAACATCGATATCACTGTCGATGGCTTCCCGGCTGATACGGAAATGAGGTACCACGTAGCGGATAACCCCGCCGGCATCAGGCTCCCGCTCAAAGACAGTTACAGGCACTCCCGCCCGGGCCAGGAAGAAGGCGGCGCTTAATCCTGCCGGGCCGGCCCCGACAACGGCCACTTTCGGTCCTTTACGCCTGTCCGGCATCGACCATCGCCCACGCCACTCGGTCATACCTTTCTCCACAGCCATCAGCTTGATTTCCCTGATGTTTACCGGACCCTCATAATCCAGACGGGTACAGCGGATCTGGCACTGGTGGTCGCAAATGCTGCCTGTAATCGACGGCAGGGCGTTCCGCTCGTAAATAAGGGCCAGGGCGTCGGCATAACGCTCCTCTCCTACCAGGCGGATGTATTCGGGAATATGCTGTTCAATAGCGCAGGCGGAAACGCAGGGTGCCACATAGCAGTTTGCCAGAGGAAGCTCACCCGGATGCATTACCTCATCGTTTCCGCGGAAGGATTTCAGCGCACTTTTCTCTGATGCGGCAGCCTCGGCCAGGGATTTCAGGGCGACGACGTCAATGGAAGGTAAATCCCAGCCGGGAGCCGTTTCCAGAGCCTCGGCAATCTGTTTCTGACGACGATAACCGCCGGGTTTGAGCATGTCGGAACAGAGGGTTAAGGGACGGATTCCTGTGGCCAGTAAGCCTTCGGCGGTATGGATGGAGACTCCGCCTGAATAGGAGATAGGCATTTTCCCGTCAAATGCCGAGGAAACCAGTGAAGCCACTTCGACAGTTATGGGATAGAGAGAACGGCCGGACATGTACATTTCATCTCCGGGAAGCTCGTCCCGGTTGTTGAGAGAGGCCAGGGTGTTTGTAAGTTTCACACCGAAGCGGCGGCCCTTCTCAGCTGCAAATGTTTCCAGGCGGCCGAGCATAGAGCGGGCATCATCCCACTGGAGATCGTGGGTGAAGGAGTCGGGGTTCATCTGAACATTGCGGAATCCGAGGTCATCC
>JAUUYD010000226.1 GCA_030590585.1 Spirochaeta sp. | reverse complement strand
CTATTGAAGGACTGGGCTCTGTTCGGCCGTACAGAATCCTTATCGAGACAGGATCAGTTCAGAAAACCCGCAAAGAACCCGGTAAGAAGACTGAGAAACTTGAGAAAAACCCCCGATTCAGTGACAGCCTTGAGAGGGCCATCAGCCATTCAGGGTTGAAAAACAGGGACAGAATCAGTTTCCATCATCATCTCCGCCTGGGTGACCGGGTAGTCGCGCAGGTTCTTTCAACTCTTGAGCTGATGGGATACCGGGATCTTATCCTCTGTGTCTCCTCGGTAATGGGCCCTGCTGCAGAGGCGGTTCTAAAAACCGTTCGGGCCGGAGTGGTACGGCGAATTGAAACTACCGGTCTGAAAGCTCCTTTATCAGAAGCCCTCCAGGCAGGAGAGATTCCCGAACCTGTCATTTTTCGTTCCCATGGAGGCAGGGCAAGGGCTATCGAGAATGGCGAGATACCAATTCATCTGGCCTTCATTGCAGCATCTGAAGCTGACATGGACGGCAATTTAACAGGCACCCAAGGTCCCAACCGCTTCGGCTCAATGGGTTATGCGATAGCAGATGCTCAAAATGCTTCTTATGTAATAGGGATAACAGATTCCACCACTGATAATCGCTTAAGCCATATCAGTATTCCAGGCCGTATTGTGGATGAAGTTGTAAAGGTGCATTCCATTGGTGACAGTGCGGGAATCGCCGGGGGTTCCATTCGGATATCCCGAAGACCGGTAGAAAAACTGATTGCCCGTCAGGCGATGAATGCATTGATAGCAGCAAAAATCATCCGGCCCGGTTTCTCCTACCAGGCCGGCAGCGGCGGAATCTCTTTGCTTGTTACTGCCTACTTGAAGGAGTATTTGATAAAAACGGGAATTGCCGGGAGTTTCGCCTCCGGGGGTGTAACCGGTAATCTGGTTGAGATGCAGAAGGAAGGACTCTTTGAAACACTCTGGGATGTGCAGAGCTTTGATGATGAGGCGGCTGTCTCCCTGGGAGAGAATGCCTTCCATCAGGAAATGAGTGCGTCTTTATATGCTAATCCGGATAACCCCGGATGCATCGCTCATAAGCTGGATGTCATGATAATTTCCGCAACAGAAATTGACAGGGATTTTCATGTGAATTCCATAACCGGCACCAACGGCCGAATACTGGGCGCGTTAGGCGGGGCGCCTGATACAGCAAAGGGTGCAGCACTCACCATGGTTGTTTTGCCTTCGTTCCGCGGGCGGATACCAACGGTTAACCATCGGGTACAAAACGTTTGCACTCCAGGAGACACCGTGGATATTCTTGTCAGCGAACGGGGTATTGCCGTGAACCCCCGGCGTGAGGATCTTTTACGCCGCCTGAGTGATTTCGGTTTAAATACTCTTCCCATCGAAGAGCTGATCCGAAAAATTTACGCTATCACAGGTGAACCGGATCTGCCGGAAGAGGGGAATCATATTTGCGGAGTTATTGAATACAGGGATGGTTCTATTCTTGATTGTATCCGTAATTGATAGCGATTCTCCCTAACCGGAGCTCATGCTATAATCCGCCCTATGCTTTTTAATATGGATTTACGGGATATTCTGATTATCCTGCCTTTATTGATAATGAGTCTGTCGGTTCATGAATATGCCCATGCCAGAGTTTCTACAGCTTTAGGCGATCCTACTCCCGGGAACCAGGGCCGATTAACCCTCAATCCTCTGGCCCACCTTGATCCCATGGGCACCTTGATGCTGGTGATAGCAGGTTTCGGCTGGGCAAAGCCTGTAATGATTGATTACAGGTATTATAAGAGACGTAATCTTGGATTGGTTCTCACCTCCCTGGCCGGCCCTCTGGCCAACCTGGCAATAGCCATAGTAATTCTCTTTATCTTTAAACTGCTTTTTCTATTTCCGATGGTCAACTCTGTTTTTATTTCATCATTATTTCAGATACTGCAGCAGGCGGCTTTTTTGAATGTTATGCTTTTTGTCTTCAACATGCTGCCCATACCGCCTCTGGATGGTTCCCGGCTGGTGTCGGCGGCACTTTACAAGCGTCAGGATCTGCTCATTCCCTACAATCGATACGGCGGCTATTTTCTGCTGGTGATTATTCTGGCCGACCGTGTTCTGCCGATGGACCTGTTTCCCCTGGGACGCTGGGCCGGGGGTGTTTTTAATCTAATGGCAAGTATCATCTTATAAATCATCCTGAGGACCTTTCAGGGGCTGTGGTTTTTCCTGCATCAGAATCCAGCCGTTCTGTTACCGGTATCAGTACTGGCGCAACAAGGGCAACTGTACCGGGATGAATGAGTTAATCCGGTGAATTAACAGAGAATCGGTTCTTACAACTCCAGTTTTTGGTACAGCGTCAAAAGAAAATCCCGATTATCAGCAGAAATATAGTTCATACTGCCGCCCATGCGGTTAAAGGTTTTCAAAAAGCGCAGGTAATAGGCCGGATCGGTCATCGGCGGTTCCCCCTTTTTCCAGTCCCATGAGGATTCGGCAAGGTCTACGACGTAAATCTTGTGGTTCTCAATCTTTTTACCCTGCTGCAGCATGAGATTCTGTGACATGGATAGAGACTTCTCGAATATCATTGGAGACATCACAGCCGATCCCACAGACAGATACACACCGCCTTCCAGCTGTGAAACACTCTCGGCATATTTTAGAAAATCCCGCTCTGCTCCACGTCCGATCGCCGCTCCGCAATTTATCGGGTGGGTATAGATGATATCGTGACCGAACATGGGATGACCGGTGAATGGAACCCCCAGACGGAAGGCTTCGCCCTGCAGGCCGAACTCCTTGTATGGATGTTTGATAGTGAGAAATCCCGGATTGATATCGAAATCCTTTATCAGAGAGAGCAGGTCTGCTGCGGCTGCGGCCTGAGAGGGATTCTTATCCAGAGATTGAACGATTTCTGTTTTCAGGACAGAGGCTTCGGGAATCATCAAACCATCATGCAGTACCATCGCCCCGATTGATTCGCCATAACCTTTGCCCTCATAGGCCCCGACAGCGATGGCCAGGTTCAGGTAGTATCCGGTTTCTTCCCAGATTCCAAACTGACCTTTGTCTAAATTGCCGCGGACATCTTCACTGCTTTTCCCCTGAAAGGCGAATTCCCAGTCATGAATGATTCCCGCACCGTTGGTGGCCAGATGGCTTATGTAATCTTTATTGATCATCTCCCGAATAACCGGCGACATACCGTTCTTTATTGTATGAGCACCGAAGGCCAGGATTACCGGTGCTCCGATACGTCTTGCTTCCTTAAGCTCTCCGGCTATCTGCTTAATCAGTTCCAAGGTCGCTGAAGTCAACCTTCCGGGTGTATCTTCAGGAGATACAAAATCCTTATCAATACTTACCTTGTTTTCCCTGTTAATGAGGGATGAAAATTTTATTTTCCTTCTGTCAAACATGCCCGCTCCTTTAATCTTTGTGAAACAGGAGTTCTTCAATCTCCCGGGTATATGAAAAATCGGGAATGAGGATATCAGACCCGGCGGATACCAGGCGTTTTCTCTTTCCGGGGTTTATTCCGTGCCTCTTCAATTCGTCACTGACAAGTCCGATACAGTAGCCGCCGCGTTTTTTTGTTTCACGAATTTCCACCGGTCCGTCTCCGAAGGTAACAAGTTCTGATATTGCGTCCTCTCCGAGATCTTTAATGATTTTTCTGATGACCATTCTTTTTGGATCTTCGTCCGGGTTTCCGGTCGACCCGAAAATCCCGCCATTGAAGAAAGAGGCGTATCCCATAATTTCCGCTTCCCGCTTTACATCTTCCTCGTCGGTCCCGCTGGCCAGAAACAGAGTGATTCCTTTCTCCCTGAGAAACTCAAGGAAAGAAATGGCTCCTTTGACTGTATAGTCTTCAGGCAGAAGACTTCCGGATTTGATACGTCGAACACGCTTACTTACCATCTCCAGCAGCCTGGTGTTGAAAATCGCCTTGTATCCCAATGCGTCAAGAATCATTTTCTCCGGGACATAAGCACTATCCCGTACGATTTTAACAAGCCCCATCATCTGATTGATGGTTTGAACACCGGTGGTTTTTTCGATGTACTCTGAAACCTGATTTAAAACCAGTTTATAGGATACTTCATCAATACCTTTTCGCTTTTCCCCGAGTATGGCTTCCACCATCATCGGTTCCATGATTTTCTCCCAACCCTCACGGAGGGTTGAGATGGTTCCGTCGTGGTCGAAAAGGGCGTATTTAAAAATTCCGGAAGGCCCGGAAGGGCTATACTCTTCGATAATTTCAATTTCACTGTCTTTGTAATACGTCCGA
This sequence comes from Spirochaeta sp., assembly GCA_030590585.1. The sequence goes on along the minus strand of JAUUYD010000226.1, from coordinate 810 downwards.
TCCGCTGATAAAGAAGTTTTATTACTGTGATACAGATAGTCGGGGTCTTCACCCTCTTTCAGTATTTCCTGAGGCGAAGCGGTCCCGGCCTGAAATAATTTCTGCACTGTAACCGTGGCAACGATGTTTCCGAACGCCATGGCCGATGCGGCGGAGTGCCCGGTACTGAGGGCCGCCGCTATACCTGAGAGCATGCTGTCCCCCGCACCGACCGTATCTATTTTTACTGGAGTATGAATACCGGGTACAGATTGTGTTCCTGATTGATTAGCCAGTATGCATCCCCGGCTTCCCCTGGTGAGAAATACCGGATGCCCCCAGCGCTTAAAAAGTGCCGATGCAGTTTTACCGGCATCTTCATCATTCATTGTGGCTTTTGGATCAGCAAGAGGCCGGCCAAGTATCCCGGCACCCTCATATTCATTCAATTTCCGTATCGTCTGGGGGTAAAAATCATTGAAATCCCGGGAATCAACCATGGCAGGAATGGAACAGTGATTCTCAAGGAAGTCAGCAAGATTTTTCCTGAATGATTCGGTATGTAAACCATTTCCCAGCTGCTGATTGATTATCAGTAAATTGTAGTCTGCAATGTCTGCAACCAGACGCTTGAGTATTTCAGCAGCGATATGCTCCTCAGGGCTGTTACTGTTTCCGATATCCAATCGGGGAGATTCCTGATTGTTTTCAAAGATTTTTGAATAGACATTGGTTTGCCAATGGTCAGTCTGTTCCAGAAGGTTGTCCGTACCGATTCCGCAGCTACGCATCAGCTGGAGCATTTCACGACCATACATATCCCCGCCGATG
>JAUUYD010000063.1 GCA_030590585.1 Spirochaeta sp. | reverse complement strand
TGATAATCGCATCGTATTCAACATCAGCGGTAATAAGTACCGACTATTATGCCAGGTACGGTATGAACCCGGCATAGTCTTCATCCTGTTTGTCGGGACCCATGGTGAGTACGATAACATCGACGCGAGTATGTACAGATATCGTTCATAGACGGAGGACAGATATGAAGATTATCCGGAATGAGAAAGATTATGATGCAGCTCTTGGCCGCATGGAAGAGATTTTTGATGCTGCTCCGGGAAGCGAAGAATACGATAAAATGGAGGTACTGGCGCTTCTCATCGAGACCTATGAGGACGAGCACTACGCCATGGACCTTCCTGATCCTATCGAGGCGATTAAGTTCCGCATGGACCAGGAAGGCCTGAAACAAGCAGATCTCGTGACTCTCATCGGTTCACGGTCCAAGGTCTCAGAAATACTGTCGGGTAAAGCCGTGCTTTCCCTGAAGATGATCCGGAATATCCACCGGCAGCTCGGAATCTCCGCCGAAGTTCTCCTAAGGGAATCCGGGGCCTCCCTTGATGATGAAATGCAGAATCTGGAATACGATAAATTTCCGGTGAAGGAAATGGCGGACGCGGGTGCTTTCGATTTTCTGAAGATGAAAGATCCCCTCGGTAACATCGAACAAGCAGTTAAGGGTTTACTTGCGGATATCGGTACGTTGTTTAATGTACCAGCAATTCAATACAGGAAGAGTGGGACGTCCCGTCTGAATGAGAAGCGAAATCCATACGCTATGTTGGGGTGGAGCTTGCACGCCATGACATTAGCTGTTCGACAAACAGTTTCTGAGAAATATGAGCCCGAACTGATCGATAGAACCTTCTTAAAAGGTTTAACGGCACTTAGTGTACTTGATGAAGGACCATTGCGAGCGAAAGAATTCCTCGGGAAGTACGGAATCATACTGATATACCTCCCTTCGTATAAGAAGACTTATCTTGATGGCGCCGCTTTCCTCCGCTCAGATGGAACTCCGGTAATTATCGTTACCGGAAGATTTGACAGACTGGATAATTTCTGGTTCGTTCTGCTGCATGAACTTGGGCATGTCGTCAAACATCTGGATATTGAGAATCGCCCCTCACTTGCTGATGATATGACATTGAGAGGCCTCGCCGGTGAAGATGATATAGAGAAGGAAGCGGACGAGTTTGCCGAAGAAGCCCTGATTCCAGGCGATCTTCACTTTGATTCCGAAACTTATTTATCTCAAGCTGATGTCCGGATGACAGCTCGCCGTCATGAGCTCCATCCGGCAATTCTGGCTGGACGAATCCAATATGCACGCAAGAATTATTCGGTATTCCGGAATCTTCTTGGTACCAGGGAGGTTCGGAAGTGTTTCGAAAAATAGAAAAGCCGACTGCTTGAACAATTCCCGGGTCTGCAGACAGGTGATCGATGAGGATGTTCGCATCGCAGACAAGGGCATCAGGCTTCAACGGCATCTGAAACAGCTGACCAATCTTCGATGAGAGCTTTCATACGCTCAAGGGACAATCCCAGCATTTCTGCAGTTGAGTACCTATTCCTGAAAACAAGCCGGAGTTTCAATGTGGATTCTGGATTTCCCTTTATTCACTCCGAAGAAAAATCCAGATACTCAACAGCCAGACGAAAAAGAGAGTAATAAGTATTATGTTTAGTGCAAAAACACACGAAACTTTGCCTATTATTATTGACAGGAAAGGTATATTTACAGTATTGTTTTTATACTGTAATAACCATCGAGATTATTCATGAAGTTTGAGTATGATATAAATAAAAGTCGTAGGAACAAAATAAAACATGGATTGGATTTTGAAGAAGCCCAAGCATTATGGGATGACAGCGGGGCTGTCAGTATCCAGGCGAAAAGTGATTCTGAAGTCAGATATGCTTTTATTTCAAAACTAGATGGAAAATATTGGACGGCTTTTTATGCATTACGAAGTGACCTGATTAGACTTATTTCAGTTAGAAGATCTAGAGTAAATGAACAAAGGATTTATGATGAAAGCTGAAGAATTAGATGCTTTATTTGATAGTGGTGCAGATATTACTGAGCATCTGGATATGTCAACATTAAAAAGAAATGGGATGCAAACGAAAAAAGTTAATGTCGACTTCCCTGAATGGGTAATAAATTCTCTTGACCGGGAAGCAAAAAGGATTGGTGTTACAAGACAATCCATTATAAAAGTTTGGATAGCTGAAAGATTAAAGGCTGAAGCTGACCACTTACACGCAAGTTAACGCCCATCCCGGCCCTCCAGTCATATATCCCATTTCAAAACATATCCGGGGATATCTTTTACCATTTTCGAAGCTGCCCCGGGATTACTATTGATCAGCCGAATCAGGTTCGGTCTCGCGGACTTTGCCCAGGACAGCATCGAATGCTTTCCGGGAACCACCATTGCCTTGAGCCTCCAGGTAGTTCTCTGTTTCCAGGGCCGTGATTTTCTCTGCTACAGCACTTGAGATGAATTGGTTGATTGATACGTGATCTTTTTTTGAAATCTCACGTAAACTGTTATGTAATGAATCGGGCAGCCGAAGGCTCAAGAAACTCATATTAACCCCTTTTCAGACAGATATTATTACAGGAGCATCATGGCTGTAACTGTCACCGCGGTAGAGGTCATCCGAAAAACTCAGAAATACAAAAAGCTGACAATGTATATACCAGCAAGTTAAGATGGCTATATGGAAATCCTCTAGGATAGTTCAAAGAACGATACTTTTATTCAGGAAAGGGCTGTCTCTTTTGAGGAGATTTCCGGGATGATTCTAAAAGGTGATGTTCTTGATACACTTGATAATCCGAATCGGGAGAATCAACAGTATTTCATCATTCAGTTAAGGGGATATACATGGGCGGTACCATTCCTTCTTGATGAACAGGAACGGATTGTACTAAAGACGGCATTTCCAAGCCGCAAATACCATAAAATCTATGGGGGTAAAAATGATTAAACTCGATGAATATGAACAGAGAATTGAAGATGAAGCCGAATTGACGGTACCGGTTACCGGTGAAAAGAAAGCCAGGATTGAAGCCATCCTCGCCCGGGCCCGAAAGAATCGGGCTATCAGCCTCCGCATCGCCGAATTCGACCTTGCCAGACTCAAAAAGAGGGCCGAAGAGGAGGGTATGCCCTATCAAACCCTTATCAATACCATCCTGCATAAGTACGTTTCCAACCAGTTGGTGGATAAGCGGGAGATGTATCAGACAGTCAGCCTTGCCAGGGAGGCGATGATGGAATATGGGGAGGAATGAGCGGCATTAAACTTCTGGTGATTAAAGTATACTGGAGATGCCGGCAGTATTGAGACACTATCCTCTTTCCTAATACGACGCTTTCCGCTCCTTCTCATAAAGCTCATCCATGTAGGAATCCAGGCTGTCCTCAATCTTTTGATTGGTTCGGTCCCATACACGGCGGATCCGGAGGACTGTCTGCTCCTTGATATCGGAGGTCATGCTGCTGCTATGGACCTCTTCGAGTTTCCGGGTGAGCATGTTACCGGCCTTGATAAGGGTGTCGGACACCTCATCCGAGTGATCGAGTCCGAGGTCTTTCATCATCTGAACCTGCTGAGCTTCCAGAGCCATTATGGCTTTCTGGGCCTCCAGGGTGATGGCCTTGGCTTCCACGTCCTTCTTGGCCATGAGGTAGTTCCCGTAGGAATCCAGGCGGTGGTTAATCTCCTGCTGTTTGGCCTGGAGTACTGACTTCATCAGCTGGCGTTTGGCCTTGAACTTGTCCACCAGTCCCAGGGCCTGATTGTTCTCAATCTTCTGAATCTCCTGAGTAAAATTGCGATCGTCGGTGATGTCCCTGGGACCTCGAGTCATCAGTGAGTTCTCATGTTTTTCGCTCATACCTGTCTCCTTTCGATAGCCGCCGTAAAGCGGTTTGGGGCACCCATAATGAGGGTTTGCAGATGCATATAATTTTCAAATCGGGCAATCTCGCTTCGAACCCGTATTTTTCTGATGTATTTTTTTTTGAGACTGACCACCGCCTGACGGCGATGGCGGAGAGCCTCTATGTCTATTAAGTCGGGATAAAGAACTTCCAGCTTATCGGAGGCAAAACCTGAGCGCCGGAGACGGCCCAGCCGCTTTTTTTGAGACAAGGCGGCTAACAATACCCGGCCGGGGCGGCGGAGTCCCTCAAGATGGGCCCGGCGGAGGTCCATATTCCGTACGTAGGGTTCAAGAACCACTTCCATCCGTTTTTTATCTTCCCGGGACAGCCCGGCTCTGCCGTTTATCCCCCCGGCTTTCATCAAGCCCCGGGACAGCGATGCGGCATTACTGTAGGAACCCAGAACAGCGGCTTGCTTACCACTCACCTTCAGGCCGAACCAGTTATCCCAGACAGTCGCGATAATATGTCCCTGAAGAGACCTTAGTCTCGGGCTGCTCAGTAGGTAAGTTTCAGATTCTCTGATGTACCCGGCGTCTTTTAGAGGATTCCAGCTTGTCTCTTTCGAGGGCAGGCGGCGGCGGATTTCCCCGGCAAACTGAACTCTCAGCAGCGGCTCTCCAGGCCGGAGTGAAAGAAGTCCGGTATTGTTGAGGTAATCTGCAATATTCCCCGGCAAAAGCCGCAGTGACCAAATTGCCCCGCAGAGATTTTTCAATGCCAGGCGGGTTGTTTCCCGGCGGACATGATTCTCTGTTCTGCCTACGGCGCGTACCGATAGCCGGCGGGTTCGGCCAAGATTCATATATCCCCGGATTATTTTCAACTTCATTCGTTCACCGCCACAATTCCAAGGGATTTTAGAACCTGGGCAGTTTCCAGATAGAGGGCGTAGTCATTGGTTCTGTTTTCCACTTTCACCCGGATGTAACACCGGTTTCGTGACGCGAACTGATTGTCCTCCTGGAAGATACTCCTAAGTGCTGTGAATACCCTGTCCCGCCGTGTATTATTTTTATTGTCTGCAGGCTGATCCCCGGTCAAACGGATTTCCTGAAACCCGCCGCTGCTCCGGGTCACTTCAATAAAATCCGCGCTGTGAATTACCACAAGTCCCGCGGTTTCAGGAATAATGCCGTCGGGGCGAATCCAGCAGGGATAGGCGGCATCTTTTTTGTCTTCCATCATCTCGATGCGTTCAAGAAGGAACATAACTTCTTCCCTGCCGGCCCGGTATTGAAGAAAGAGCAGAGAGAGGGCACCGAGAGCGATGAATAGAAGGATGTAGGCAAACTCGGCCTGGCTGTACACCAACGCGGCACTCCCCTGAGACCGGGACATCAGCCGGCCCTCCGCATGCTGTCCACCTTGCGTTCGATGATATCAATCAGGGAATCCAGTACCGCATTCAGCTCGCCTGTTTCCCGGCCGAATGCCGCCACCTGATCGGCAGTGCCTTTCAGGTCGATTGTGTCGGTTTCACTCTTCAGGCTTCGCAGACGGTCAGCTAAAGATCTCAATCCCTCGTCGGCCTGACTTATTCCATCGGCCTGCTTCTTCAGGCTATTCCCAAGGGATTCAGCCGAACCCAGCAGTCCCTTCTCCACCTCGTCCAGGCGTTTGGAGAATCGATCAATTACCTCGGTAAAGTTTTCCAAACCGTCCACATAGGCCTTTTCCTTTTTTTTCATCTGACCCGCAAGGTCTTTACGCTGCTCGAAATATTCTCCGATGGCGGTCATTGTATCGCTGAAGCCTCCGTTCATGCCTTCAGCGATCTGCTTGAGCTGAATCACGGCACTTTCAATGTCACCCTGCCCTCCCGGATTGTTCTTGAGATACTTGGAGCGGACGATATTACGGAGCAGCACCCCGGCTACCGAAGTGGTGACTGCAATACCGATGTAGGCAAATGTTTCCTCGATGGTTTTAGTGGATAATGCCATGAGCTGGGAAGCCTTGAGACCCGGCATCGATTCAGTCAGACCTGATCCCAATCCCCCGGAACCCAGCTTGTAGAACAGAGCTGCCAGGGATACCAGTGTAAATAGAAATCCCAGGAAGTAAATGGACTCGGCATAATGTTCCGCCGCTTCCCCGTCGCTGCCGGCTTTCTGGGCAACGGCAACGGCAAATGCAAAGACCAGTACCACCCCGGTTGGAATCAGCAGGGTATATTCGAAAATAAGCAGGTGAGCATAGGCGATGCTCGCGGCTCCGCCTGCGGCGCAGATGAAAAAGAGAAAGTTCAGAAAAGATTTGGTTCCTTTGGTCATGAATATTACCTCCAATCCGATTGATAGATGACGTGAGCACTGCCGCCGCAGCTGTAACGCCCGAGCTGCCAGTCCAGAGTGAGCCAGTATTCACCGGAGCTGTCTGTGAGATACTGTATGGTCCGTCCAGGATAGACCGATCCGATTACCCGTATGGCCTCATTCCAGGCATCTCTAGCGCCGATATATACCTCCGGCCAGGCATGCCCCCCCTCGTCGCAGCTGCCGGCCATAATCCGTGTTTTACCCCCGATTGCTTCAATGGAGGCGGCAGTAAGAACGGCGTAGTCGTCACAGTCACCGGCAAGGCCGGCTGCCAGGGTGCGGTGGGCCGGCGAGTAGTAGTCCTGATTGACAAACATGGGGTCGTTCACATATTTCCAATTTCCTGAGATATAGCGGTGGATGGTAATAATCTGCTTTACACCGATACTCCCCGGCGAGGGATTCCCATAGGTTTTTCCCCGGTAATAAGATCCGGGGTGCTCTGAAGCCAGTACGGCGGCAAAGTCACGGACCATGGGGATATCCGGGCGTACGGCCTGTTCAAGAACAGCTACCCGCTGAAGTTCTTTTCCGTCAACCTTCACGATGATGTCCCCGGATTCTCCGGGCCGGGATTCGATATCCGAAACCCTATCCATTGCCTCTTTCACCCGACGTTCAAGAACGGCAATTTCCCGACGCTTGGCGGTATTTTCTTCTCGTATCTCCTCAAAGAGAACCAGCTCAGCTTCCATTGCGGCAATTCGCCGGTTCAAAGCGATGATTTCCACTTCTCTTGCCGCAGGATCCAGGGTTTCATCCTCCATTAAATCTTCTACATAATCATCGATATCTTCGATGTATTCCCCGGCGCCGGGATGCAATAGAGCTGTAAGAGCGGCTTTTCCTTCGACGTAAGACAGATCGGCGTTAGCGTTTTCCACCGGCAGCAGCGCACCGACTGTAACGACAGCGATAAGAGTTAACAGGCCGGCCCCGATGTAATAACGGCGGGCATTCAAGGTGAGACGGGTTGCCGTAATCCTCCCGGTGATTATAAGTCCGAAACCTGCCAGAGCCAGGGCGGCGTCAAGATTGCCGGTTACGGCGCCAGAGGTCAGTGACCAGAATATCAATCCAATGCCGCCGGCGAGTGTTATCCAGTACGGCGGATGTTTGCACCCCCGAGTTAATAAAGACCACAGCGTTAAGCAGAATCCCGCAGCCAGGACCATCAGCGATGGATTAAAATTTGAGAAACCGGGCAAATTGCCTATCAGCACAAGGCCGTAGAGAACTACCAGCAGGAGTCCCAGCACAGCGGAGAGAATTCGAATTAACGACGCCATTGCCTGTCCAATACAACACCGCTGTCCACGGCATAGATTCGTATGCGGTTCCAGAGACCGTCGGCAGAGCAGCGGACGGTGACAGCCCGGACAGAGTCGCCGTTGTCCTTGACGAAAAAGCTCACTTCAAGAGGCGCGTCATCGGTGATGGTGCCTCCGCTGATAACCTTGCGCTTGCCTCTGGTACCGGCTTCCAGCCAGAAATTCTCTTTTCTCATTACTGTTCCTTTACGGCGGCCCGATCATGAGCCAGCTTTTTCTCCCGGTTCTCCAGAAGTTCCGCCGCGGTTCTAAGATCCCGGGCATTCAGGGGTTCCGGGAAAGTGACAATCCTGAGGGAACCGTCACCCCGGGGATGTTCTTCATAAAAAAGGACTTTCAGCCCTTCCCGGGACCGGATTTCCATCCGGCCTTTTGCCGTGGTCATTTCATAACTCCTCCCTGGACTGTCTGATGCAAGGAACATGCCAACTGCCTGAATCCGGGAATAGAGGGAGTTTGAAGGTACGCAAAGTAACTGGAGTTATGTTCCTCCGGGGCAGCGGTGGAACTTTGGTTGCGGGAGAAGCCGGCCGGACAGCAGGTGACTTCCCGCATCCGAAAAAATTGACAACTTTAATTACCGGTTCCTGTTATAATGACCTCATGTCTACCTCACTTGAAAATCTGATCTGTTTTGTCGGCGCCAGAGACCCCCGGCCGTCATTCGGAGTTACCGGACCGGCGGGAAACGCTGAAGACGGTCCTGTCATGGCCCTCCTCAACCACCGGAGATTTGATGAGGTATATCTACTTTGCAGCTCGGATAATTTCTTTGAGCGCGGTACTCAAATCAAGCTGGAATGCGAAGAGATTGAGGGCATGCCCAAGGTAAATCTGATGCCGGTGAATATCCCCGACGTCATTGATTACTCAAAAATCTACACCACCATACTTTCGGCTGTGTCCACTGTTACGCAGCGCTTTGAACATCGGCAGGCAAACTGGTTTGTGCTCCTGGATCCCGGAACCCCACAGATGCAGACAGCCTGGATACTGCTGGTCCGCTCAGGGGTATTTTCAGCCGGCCTGATACAGGGCATCCCGCCGCGGTTCAATAACGGTCTTTATACCTGCCGGGATGTAGATCTCTCAGACCAGGCCCTTCCAACCATCGTTGCAGCTGAAACCGCCCCGGAATATACCGCTGAAAAACCGAAAAAGGCCTCAAAGGAAGCCGCCGCTTTTGGAGCTGATGACTTTGAAAAAGCTTTGAATGAAAGCGGCCTTGCGATACGGGATGAGATTACCAGGCAGGTTTTCCATCAGGCCTGGACGGTGGCTCAGCATGATCATTTTCATCACCTCATCCTCGGTGAGACCGGAACGGGGAAATCCGAACTCGCTCACTGGATTCATCGCTGCGGCCCCCGGCGGGATAAACCGATGCAGTCTCTCAACTGCGCCACTCTCACCAGTGAAACGGCGGCAAGTACGTTGTTCGGCCACAAGAAGGGTGCATATACCGGAGCCGAAACCGACCGCCCCGGTTTTCTCAGGAGCGCCGA
>JAUUYD010000379.1 GCA_030590585.1 Spirochaeta sp. | reverse complement strand
GCTTCAATTTCCTCCCAGGGGTTGGGCAGTACCTGCTTGAGTCCCAGAGAAATCCGGCCTTGAGGAATATCGTAGCCAAGTATCATGGCTTCACATTCGTCACCGATATTAAAGAGTTCCTTGGGATGCTTGACACGTTTTACCCAGGAAAGTTCTGAGATATGTGCCAAACCTTCAATGCCTTCCTCAATTTCAATGAAGGCGCCGAAGTCGGTAAGTTTTGTCACTTTACCTTTAATAACCTGATCGACCTGGTATTTTTCTTCAAAAGTTGACCAGGGATCAGCCAGGAAATGCTTGAGGGACAGATTGATTTTTTTCTCATCCGGGTCAAGGCGAATAACCTTTAGCTGTATTTTCTCACCTTTTTTCACGTAGTCCTTGGGCCTCGTGACATGACCCCAACTCATATCATTTATATGTAAAAGGCCATCGAAACCACCAAGGTCGATGAAAGCTCCAAATGAGGTGAAACTCTTGACTGTGCCTTCAACCTCATCACCGATGGCAACGGTTTCAAAGAACTTCATGCGGTTCTTTTCGGTGAGACGCTCAAGGTAAAGGCGTCGTGTGAGAACAATATTGACTTTCTTTTCACTGTAAAGGCGATCGATAATGAATGGTGATTCCAGACCGATATATTCTTCCGGTGTTTCGATTCGCTGTACATCCATCTTGCTGATGGGACAAAAGGCACGAACATCGAATCCGAGATTAACCTCGAACCCGCCTTTTACGGCCTTGGCAACTTTTCCATCGACAGGCTCATTAGCCTCGAAAGCATCCCGGAGTATTTTCCAGAATACTTTCATATCCGCTTTTTTCTTGGAGATTATGACCTCACCGTAACGGCCCTCGCGTTTAACAAGAACAGTCTCGACTGTGTCGCCGACAGCTGGTACATCCTTGAATTCTTCAACAGGGACTTTACCATCCGATTTTAAACCGACGTCCAGATAGACGAACTCACTGTCAACTTGTATGACTTCTCCCTCGATAAGTCCACCTTCCTCAATTTGGTCGAGGGCCTTCAGGTACATCTCCTGAAGTTGGTCTTGATTGCTCTCCTGAGCGAAGGCATCCGATTCGGGCATGTTTTCTCCTGGGAAATTTTAGTATTTATAGATAGGCTTTGATCAACCCGCTCACTTTCTCATAAACCTGATTTAAGGTCAAGGTGGATGAATCCAATACTAGCGCATCATCCGCAATCAGTAATGATCCTTCTTTTTTGTTTTTATCCCGATGGTCTCTTTCCCTGATATCTGCTTCAATTTCTTCAAGACTTCTGGAACTCAAACCCTGATCAAATCGCCTGCGGGCTCTGACCGAGGCATTTGCTTCCAGGTAAATTTTCACTTCAGCATCAGGAAATACAACAGTTGTCATATCCCTGCCCTCTGCCACAAGATTTATGGTACCGGCAATACGCCTTAAATGGCGGTTGACAATGTGCCTGACCGGAACAATCGTTGAAATGATAGAAGACCATTGATCAACCTCATGAGTTCTTAACCTTTTTTCAACATTCACACCGTCAAGGAACAGATGTCCTTTGACAATATCCAGCTCTGCGGAATCGCAGCTGCTGATTACAGCAGGTTCATTATGCACATCAATCTTTGAATCAAGAGCTTTAACAACCATGGCCCTGTAAAAAGCACCGGAATTCAAATTGAAGAACCCAAAGGTTTCGGCAATCCACAGAGCTACAGTGCTCTTCCCCACTCCTGCAGGTCCGTCAATTGCGACTACCATGCCATCCCCTGCCCTTCTGGCGTCGGTTTTCATGAGTTGTTATCTTATCGCCTTTGCCAGTCATTAAGGCTTTTATTTCGCTTTCTCTGAGATTCCGGAAATGCCCGGAAATGATACCTTTCAGGGGGACAGGGCCGATTCGAACACGGTGAACCTTTTTAATACTCACCGACACAGAAAGAAAAACTTTACGTAATTCGCGGTTTTTCCCTTCTGTCAGAACGATATTAGCCGTCCTTGGACCTGTCAGAACAGCCTGAGATGCCTTATAGCTAATCCCTTCAACGCTAATCCCATCAATAAAACGGGACATCAATTCTTCCGGTATCTCATTTTTTGTAGTAACAACGTATTCTTTTTCGATCTTTCTTGAAGGGTGAGTCAGTGCTCTGGCAAAGGCACCGTCGTTTGTAAAAAAAATTAATCCGCTTGTCATGTAATCAAGTCTTCCAACGTGAAATATCCGCTCTTTTACAACAATATCCAAAAGACTCCTGGCAAGAGGTCTTCCATCAGGATCTTCATCGGAACAAAGAAATCCCGATGGTTTATGCAGGGCAATGTAAACCTTGCGCTTCTCATCCCTGACATTGCTTCCGTCAAATGTTACTTCATCTTCAGCTGTAACTTTCGTTCCCGGAGCTATGACAACACGGCCGTTCACCTTGACTCGGCCTTCGGCAATGTAGGTTTCACATCGTCTACGGGATGCGATTCCGGCACGGGCCATCCTGAGCTGCAGTCTTATTGTTTTATTCTGGTCCATCGAGTGCAAACCTCTTTTCGTCCATTTCGTCGAGTTTTGGAAGTTCGGCAATACTGTTAAGCCGGAATATTTTTAAAAAATCCCTGGTTGTTCCATACAGCACAGGCCGTCCGGGAGTGTCTTTTCGGCCCACTTCCTTTATCAGATTCTTATCTTTGAGCGTTCGTATCATACTATCAGCACCAACACCGCGGATATTCTCAATCTCGGTTCTTGTAAGGGGTTGTGAATACGCAATTATTGAAAGTGTTTCAAGTGCGGCCCTGGAAAGCCGATCTTCCCGCTGCTTTCCATAACGTTCTTTCAGCATGCTCCATAAGCGTTCCTTCGGGGCAAATGTCCAGGCTCCGGCAATGCGGACCGGCTCAATCCCGTGTGTTTCACCATCATACAAGGATATCAGGGTCTCAAGGGATTGAGTAACTGTATCCCGGCTTAAGCCTGTTACCCTGGAGAGAAGAACTTCATCTACAGGCTCTGCCTCAAGCAGAAGAACGGCTTCAACAATTGCGGCTTCTTCACTGAAATCCATGGACTTCTCCATCTTCAACTGAACGATTTGATGATTTGATTTTTATATCCCCGAACAATCGATTCTGAAACACATCAATAATCCCTATCTTCACCAGTTCCAGAACTGCAAGAAACGCGCTTACAACTTCCATCAGGGATCCCGGATTCACGAGGATGTCATCAAAATTGAATTCAATACGATCTTCTAAAAATTCATTTATCAGAGTGATTTTCTCATTTATGGAGACTTCTTCCCAGAGGCTGATAACTTTTTCACCACCAAGCCCCCTCATCACCTTACTGAAGCTTTTCAGCAGATCCCATGTGTCAACCTTCTCCCACAATTCACCCTCATCCGGAAATGGCAATATGGCTTGAGTTTGTTTTCTCTCAACAATCCATTCGGAATGGGCTTCACGCTCGGCCATCAGATCCGTGAGTTTCCGGTACTTTTCATATTCAATCAGCTTTTGAACCAAGTCCTGCCGCGGGTCCTCCAGCTCATCTTCAAGATCAACTTCAACGGGAAGCAGCATCCTGGATTTGATGTAAAGCAGTGTTGCGGCCATCAGGTAGAATTCTGATACATCGTCCAGATTTATTCCCGAAGAGTATTTCAGGAATTCAAGGTATTGCTCTGTAATCTCTG
>JAUUYD010000224.1 GCA_030590585.1 Spirochaeta sp. | reverse complement strand
TGGAGCCGGCATCGCGACAGGCCTCCAGGCCATGGGTGGTGTCGTTACCGGAGATGAGCCCATCAGTACCAAAGAGATTGAAAATTCACAGAATGATGAAAATCAGGGAGGAGTTTCCATCTTCTTTCTGATATTCATCTTCGTCTTTTTCTTCGGACGCATTGGCAGATACCGGCGTTACAGACGCCGTGGGATGTCCCCGATGGGCGCTTTCTTTATTGGATCGATGCTGGGCGGCGCATCCAGAGGGGGTTCTTCATCCGGCGGTTTCGGCGGCGGCGGCTTTTCCGGAGGCGGTGGAGGTTTCGGCGGCGGCGGTGCCAGCGGCGGGTGGTAGGTGATTTCAAATGACATTTAGTATGTATGTTAAAATGACATTTCATTGACAAAATAAAATGTAATTGATATACAAGAAAAAGAGGTGTAAAACAATATGTTTACAGTAAAGGAAGATACAACACTGATTGGAGTTTCTGAACTCAGATCCGGTATTGAAACTATCCTGGAGAAGGCAAAAAACGGCCCTGTGATTATTGAAAAAAGACACAAGCCGCAGGCCGTTCTCATGTCAAATGAACAGTATGAACATATGCAGAACCTGCTGGAACTCTCAGAAGATCTTGTTCTCGGCACTATTGCCAGGGAACGCTATACCTCCGGCAATGCTGAAGATTATATTGATATTGAAAAACTTCTTTAAGCCGGAATCTTATGAACTTGTGGAAAGTAAGTATTCACCGCCTTGTGATAGAAACAGATTTTAAAAGAATCAGTAAAAAAGATCAAAGTATTATTATTAGAACTATCTTTAAGAAATTGAGTACTTTCCCGGAGAAATATGGTGCACCACTCAGATATAATTTCAAAGGCTTGTGGAAGCTTAAAATATCAGGCTATCGCATCATATACAGAATTGAAAAAAAGAGTGTATGGGTTCTGGTTCTTAAAGCCGGGATACGCAGAGATGAAGAAGTTTACCGCGAGATGCTGAAGCGCTTGAAGGTGTTGGAGAAGGAATAATATCCAGTTTGTAAATTAGTCGTCACAGATATCAACCAGATCCAGGATCCGGTCGGTCTCTTCGATACCTCTGTCTATGAGTTCTTCAATAATTTCTTTAACCGGCATCACTTTTGTTGCAAGTCCAACGCTTTGTCCCGCCATCAGGGAGCCATTTTCCACATCCCCGTCGATAACGGCTTTTCTAAGGCCGCCGATCCAGAAGGTTTCAAGCTTTTCACTGGCCTCTCTGATATTCATATCCCCTCGTTCTATCTGGGCAAGAAGACCAAGCTGCAGGGTTGTGAAATCTCTGGACCCTTCATTTGCAATGGAACGTACGGGGATAACCGGAACCCTGGGATCGAACTGAGCACAGGGAGTAGCGTCTTTTGAGGAGGCCTTGATAATCGCGTTTTTAAAGTTTTCATGGGCAATGGACTCTTCTGAGATAACAAATCGGGTACCCAGCTGTACTCCCGAGGCGCCCATCATCAGATAATGGATCATAAGAAGGCCGCTGCCGATTCCCCCGGCAACGAAGACGGGCACCTCTTTGGTATGAGGAAGAATCTGCTCTGCCAGTACACTGGTTGAAACCGGGCCGATATGCCCTCCTGCCTCATGACCCTCGATAATAAGTGCATCAACACCCATCTTTATCAGTGTTTTTGCCAATCCAACCGTAGGAGCGAAACACATTATCCTGCTCGAAGTCTGTTTCACCTTGTTTATCGCATCTCTAGGAGGTAAACCGCCTGCAAAAATAATAAAGGGAAATTCAATATCCAGTGCATGATCCAGTTGTTTTCTGAAATTCGGTGCTATCGTAATTAAGTTGACACCAAAGGGCTTGTCAGTCAGCTCGGAGGTTTTCCTGATCTCTTCCCTGAAGAGATCTATAGGCATATTTCCACCGGCCAGTACACCAAAACCACCGGCATTGGAAATAGCCGAAACCAGTTTCGCCTCGGAGATCCAGGACATGGCTCCGCCGAGTATTGGAAATTCAACACCCAGGAATTCCTTTCCCCGGTCAAACAGCTTATCCATCAGTATTTTTGATTTTTCCATTATTTAATTCTCCATTGTATTACGCTGAAATCTAAGATATTCCTGAGCTTTGCGTCAAATATTGATACCTGTCTTCAGGTTTTTCAGTTTCTCCTGGAAATCTTTGCCCAGGAATCCCGCAGGCCGACGATGCGGTTGAATACCGGTTTCTCAGCGCTGATGTGATCGCCTTTATCCGCCACGAAATAACCGTTCCGCATAAACTGAAATCGCTCCTCAGGGTCGGCATCTGCAAGGGAGGGTTCAACTTTTACTTCAGTGCTGATGATTTCAGATTCCGGATTCACGTAGTCCAGGAAATCCTTTCCCTCTTCTACTTTGTTCACATCTTCAAGGGATATCAGGTGGTCGTAAAAACGCACTTCCGCCTCAACGGCATTGTGACGGGAAAGCCAGTGCAGCGTTCCCTTCACTTTACGGCCGTCGGCTGTAGTCCCTCCCCGGCTTTCAGGGTCGTATGAACAGAGTAATTCCACAGCTTCACCCTTATCGTCCCTTAATACTTCATTCACGGTTATATAGTAGGCGTATTTCAGGCGGACTTCCTTCTCCGGGGCCATACGGAACCACTTTCGCGGAGCATCGTCCATGTAGTCGGTTTTTTCTACCCAGAGTTCTCCTGAGAACTCAATTTCCCTTTTCCCCGCTTCAGGATCCCCGGGGTTGTTTTCGGCTGAAAAGCTGTCAGATTTACCTTCGGGCCAGTTGGTAATGGTAAGTTTAAGGGGATTGAGTACTGCCATTCGCCGCTGGGCCGTACGGTTAAGTTCTTCCCGAACATGAAAGTTCAGGAACTCCACATCCACCAGGCTGTTCACCTTACTCACGCCAATCTCATCTATAAATTTCCTCAATGCCGCGGGGGGATAACCCCGGCGTCTCATACCCCTTAAAGTGGGCATCCGGGGGTCATCCCAGTCATGAACATGATTCTCTTCTATAAGCTTGCGGAGATGGCGCTTACTCATAATGGTGTGGCTGAGATTCAGTCTTGCAAACTCAAACTGCCGGGGCGTATGAGGCACAGAAACATTTTCCAAAAACCAGTCATACAAAGGGCGGTGATTGACAAACTCCAATGAGCACAGAGAGTGTGTAACACCCTCTATCGCATCCTCATAACCGTGGGCGAAATCGTACATGGGATAGATACACCAGTCATTCCCTGTCCTGTGGTGAGTTTCCTTGCGGATCCGGTACATGGCAGGATCGCGCATCAGGATATTTACGTGATCCATAGCGATTTTTGCACGTAACACGCATGTCCCCTCATCCAGCTCTCCGGAACGCATCTTATTCAGAAACTCAAGGTTCTCTTCTACTGAACGGTCACGATATGGTGAATTGACACCGCCTTTGGTGGGGGTTCCCCGATTTTCCACCATCTCTTCGGGGCTCTGGTGGTCAACATAGGCTTTACCGGCTTTCACCAGCTCAACGGCCCAGTCGTAGAACTTTGCAAAGTAGGAGGATGCATGCCGGGGATCACCTTCCCATTTAAAACCCATCCAGCGAATATCTTCCTCAATGGCCTGAACGAACTCTTCGTCCTCTTTTTCAGGGTTGGTGTCGTCATAGCGCAGCCGGCAGATACCGCCGAATTCCTCGGCAACCGAGAAACTTAAAGAGAAGGCTTTGGCATGACCGATATGGAGATAACCATTAGGTTCAGGCGGAAAACGAGTTACAACCTGACTTACGCGGCCGGATTCAACATCGTCCTTTATAATCTGCCGGATAAAATCCAGCCCGCGGGTTTTTTCTTCCACGTTATCCTTTGAATCACTCATTTCGGCGCCTCTCCAATACCCTTGGGATTTGCGGATTACTATAGGGACGGGGGGCAGGCGGGTCAACAAGGCGGACGAGCTATGGATTACAGCAGCTGATTTTACCTACAGGCCCGGACGGGGCTGCCGGCGGTCTCCTGTCCGGCCATCAGGATCGTGGATGAGAGTACCCGAGGTTTCAAATATTTTACGGAGCCATGTTTCTCCCTCCTCTCTTGAAGGAAAGGGACGGCTCTGTACCGGCAGCCACCTTGTAGCGGCAGGACCGGGGGGATGAGGCTCACCGGCACCGGCATGAAACACCCAGAGTCCCCGATTTTCATAGGATTGCCAGCTTATATGGAAAACATTATCGAGATTCACGTACACACCATCATCAATTTCCAGAAACACCTTATTCTCCCCGGGCAATATGTGCCCGCAGCGCCTCTACTACCAGGGCATGGTCCTGTTCCTGGGGAAGCCCGGATACCGCCACATGGCCCACCGGACCCACATTTTTTAATATAAGGGGAAAGGCTCCTCCATGGGGACCGAAATCTCTTTCAGAGATCAGCATAGATTCTTCAATGGTTTCCCCTCTGGATGCCAGCTCCCTGCCGACATAAAAGGAGCTGTGCCCCACCCGGTCCACCAGAGCCGCCTTTCTTTTAATCCACTGTTCATTATCAGGACTGGCCCCGTCAAAAGCAAAGTGAAAAAGCCGATGGCCATGCCTGACAATATCAATGGCAATGGGCAGTTCCCGTTCCCTGGCCGTTTTCATTATCCAGGAACCCAATGCCCATGCATCAGAATCGGTAAACCTGGTTAGAACAAGTTCTTTTTCCTGAGTAAGTAACATTTCAAGTTCTGTGTTTTCCATTTTCATACTTCATATTATACTTGATAACCATGACACGATGCGTAGTAAAGTTCGGCGGTTCCAACTTCAAGGCTGCCGGAGATATGGTAAAAATACTCAAAGCTGTTCGCCTGTACGAAAAACCGCCTGTTATTGTGGTTTCAGCTTTTTACGGAATAACCAATGAACTGATCGCCGTAATGGATTCTGCAATTCAGGATGAGTCGGAAATTCTGAAGATAATTGACCGGCTGAAACATATGAAAAGAGAATCCCTGGAAACCCATATCCACGATAAGGCGGAACGGGAAGTGGTTTATGAGAAACTGCGAAGCCGGTTGGACGAACTTTCCCGGATTCTTCTGGGTACAAACTATATTGGTGAGATTCCCCCATATATCCGGGACCGTATCCTGAGTTTCGGTGAACGCCTGAGTTCCCT
>JAUUYD010000146.1 GCA_030590585.1 Spirochaeta sp. | reverse complement strand
TATCTTCATCCAGCGCCGCATTAATCAGATCTTTGGTATTCTCTGCTATAAAGAGTTCCCCGACCTTTTCATGGGGTTTTATGTATTCATAACTGGCCTGAATCAATTCCTGATCTTTACCGATCATGGATCTTGGACAATCACTGTATTTAATAACCTCGAAATTTTCATCCCTGAGTATATGATGGGCCTCTTCTATACCGTCAGTGTAGAGGAAAAGAATATCTCCGCGATTCAGACTCCCCCTGACTTCTCTGTACATCGTCGGATTCATCTCAATCATTGAGGAATCAATCTGACCGGCAGCTGGTGCATCAGCCAATTCAAGAACCTTCATCTTTCTGGTTTTTCCGTCAAAAATATGAACCAGATTATCTCCGGCATGAATCATCTCATAATCGGAAGTACGAATGTTAATCACCGAAAGATTAAAGGCCGCAAACCTCCCTCTGAACCCGACTTCATTGATCAAATCGTTGATACCGAATGTGAATTCCCGCAGGTTGTATCTGAGTTTTCCGGTTTTTACGGCTTCTTCCCTGACTTTCCGAAAATAGTCTACGTACAGCGCTGCAACCTGAACCATGATAAGAGAGGCTGTCACCCCATGCCCCGCGATATCAAGTTTGATTATCACGTAATGATCATCATCCAGCTGCCGGAAATCAAAATAGTCTCCCGAGACTGCATCGGCACCTTCGTAGTAACCAAAAAGTCTGAAGAAGGCATTACCGGCACTTCCTGTTGAGAGCTTGATTTTATCCCCTTTGGAATCTTCCACCTCGTCCAAAGGTAAAAATGTTTTCTGAATTTCCTGACCTGCGACAAGTTCTTTCTGTTCAATAGCGGCCTGTATCAGCCCTTTTACCATTCCATTTATAGTCTCTGCAAGGATGGATAATTCATCACGGGTTTTCAGTGAGACATCAAAACCATCATGCTGCAGCATATCCGGTTCATCACGAATCGCACTTACATTCCGTACAAGGTAATTTATCGGCCGAAGCATAATTGAAGAAATAATCAAGGCGACAATAATGCCGAATGTCAATGCGATTACCGAAGCAATCAATGTGGTTATCATTATACGCCGCTGAACAAGAGCTAATGATTCCTTGATATAGTCAATTGTCACAGCCAGGCGGACAACACCCTTGAATACGTCCGGATTCTGTCCATCCAGGTAGAGAATCGGTTTGTAAAAAATATATACATCTGATTCATCCGAGCGAAGCGCATCCGCGTTAAAATCCGGGTATACATTGAAATAATTATTGGAGATATCAAGAAGCATGGTTTGAATCAGTTTCCGCTGAGCGGCCAGTGCGGACTCCGCCTCTAAAAAATCCGGATCGTTGAAACTTGAAGTAGTGATTACCTTTATGAGTTCTTCATCGTATTGAGTCTGAAGATCGGATAATGTGCTTATCATTTGACTCAGATCAGCATCCTGAACGGCTTCCAGAACATCATTCCTCATTGTCTCAATCAACACTGAGAGTTCATCATCAATAACTTCAACACCGACTTCAACACCAAGAGGCATCAGATTGAATTTTCGCAGAACGGCGGCAAGCTCCATTCTATTCTCTGCTGGGAATTTGGAATTATAAATGATAGATCCATTGGAAGAGAGTTGATATGCCTGTTTTAGTAATTCGGTATCTGTACTGTCGGAACCTTCCAGAGCAAGGTTGTAGCTGCCTTCTGTAAGAGATTCGGGAATAATTATCTTGTCCAGTACATCAGGATCGTTTGTCGCCCAGATATAATTGTATCCGTCACTGGTGACTCTCAACGCACTCTTTCCACTTTCCCCCCGGGGGCCTGTTATCGTGGTCCAGAGAGAATCCTGAAGAGCCTTCATTCGGTCGGGGAGTAACAGCAGACTTCCCTTGTCGGCTGTCTGTATTATGGTGGAGGCGCTGGAACTCAAGGTTTCCACCAGCAGCCGGGATTCACTTTCCAGTCCTTCAGAGAGTGTATCCCGCTCCATGCTGATCCAGATAACTCCCAGTGCAACAGCAATCATCAGAATTGTTATCAGAACCAGCAGTGTGAGAGCCAGTGTGAACTTCAGCTTCAAACCCATTCCTTTCTTTTTCAGCAACATGGCGGCTTCCTTCCGCGCGGCGGCGGTCATAGGGGCATTATTCAGTATGGCCCGGGCATTTTTTTCCAGAATCTTCATGTCTCTTCCAATCAAACCAAGCCTGGAAATGGTGATTATTACGGCTGTCAGGCCAAGGAGCATGAGCATAAACAGAAGAAGCTGGTTTCCACTCAAGCGCAGGGTTCGGGCGGCAGGTTTCCACAAGGATTCATATTTATAGATACCGAATGGGCCGAACTTCACATTACCGGTGGAATCAAGCCTCATCGGGATATTCCAGAAAGCCAGACCCCTGACCGGATGCCTGACACCAATCATATAGGTTCCGGCTCTCATATCATCTATGGGGCCGATTTCAGCCAGTACATCACTTATTACCCTGAGCCGGCCGCTTTGCCTGGTGAACTCATAATCCCAGGGTTCCTTTCCATCTTCATCAATAAATCCCGATGAGATTAATCCGCCGACAAGAAATCCCCTGCCCCTGATAGTGAGATAAATCTGATCGTTCTCATCTTTACGATCGGTTACATTAGAGATGTAAGTAACCGGCAGGTAACGTTTTGTAAGCAGTATCTGAGTGTTGGGCAGTCCTTCGTTTCCGGCAATATCCACCGCCGCGATAGAAAAAGCCCACACACCGTTATCGATGTTTGTTTGTATGAAAAATCGATCTGAAGTTTCAACTGTACCTTCAGCCCCTACTGGAAGTGCTTCCTGTGAGGTGAATATCTCCAGCGGCAGCTCATCAACCGTTCCGGAAAGTCTCACACTGCGCCAGCGGTAATAGGCGGCGGCCTCTCTTTCTCCATCCTCCCATTCCACTGTGAAGGTATTGGAAGTGAGGAAACCATCCGCGGCTGTTGCCGGCACCCGGACTATGGGAGGAGGAGGAGCTGTAATATCCAGTGTGTAGGAAAGTCGAAGAGGTTTTGACCAGTTCCCGGCGATATCACGAACAATCAGGCTGAAATACCAGTTCCCTTCATCATTATCCGGGTTATCAAAATATTTCTCCGCCAGGGTTTCATTGTATTTCTGGTCAATTTCATCCCGGGATGGATCTTCTTCAGCATTCTGCGACCAGAGCCAGCTGTATGAGAGGATTCCTGAAGAGTCCTCGGGAGGGTTCCATCTCACACTGAGTGTTCGGAAATTACCCGGCTTCCCTGAATCAAAGTTGGTGAAACGTAAAATTGGTTTATCAACCCGGAGATCGGGTCTGAGAAATATGGTTCTTGCAGTACCGGCGGATTTATCCTCCCAGAGTACATAGGCATTTCCAGCCAGAAATGCAGCTTTGGGAAAGGATGTCGAATTCTGATCCGAACCCGGAGTGAGGGAGTTTAATGAAGACGGCTGGACATGATAGCGGATGGTTGACCGGTCTTCACTGGCCTCTCTTCTTGCCATACGTATGCCGCTGCTGTCAAACCAGAGAAACCAGTTATTTCCATCAATATTAACAATCCTGGATGAAAAGCTGGACCGCCCCGGTTCAGCAGAAACAGTTTCCGCCAGTTCAGATAGAGCTTTACCATCCCGATTTAAAACAGCGGCGGCAATTGAGGGCAGCTGCTGTCCTTTTCGTCTTTCCCATGTAAGTAGAATCTCACCATTTATTCCGACACCCAAAGATGCTCTCTGGTTGTCCCAGAGCAGCGGGTTGTTATCAGAACCACCGGGTAGAATATCCTCGCTTATCGGAACAGCTGCAGACCACTGATCCCCGGAACTGCGATGTTTCAGATAGAGCTGATACACCAGATTGTTCGAGCCGGTACGCAGGGATTGAAAAACAACATACTCATCGTTTCCATCGGCAAGGTACGAGGGAAGAAAGTTCTGATCCAGGATTTTTCCGTCAATTGCACGGTCAATATCCATGTCAATAAACAGCTCGCTCTCACTCCAGAGTTCACCATCTTCGGATGAGGCGGCAAAGATTGTCAGCATTGAGTTCCGCCCGGGAGCGACTCCCGGGGCTTCAGTACGCCTGGTTAAAAATAAAAGAAATCCGCCATCCGGTGCAGCCGCAAGTCTCGGTGCTACAGGAACATCGGCATTCCCGGGTCCGGGAGGTATTGTTGAAGTTTTGTGAAAACCTCCCGATGGCCCCGGTCTGTCCTGAATATAAACACCAACTCCGCTGCGGCCTTCAGCAACAGCAACGACAAGACGGCCATCGGGAGTATTTGATACGGAAAACAACGGAACTTCTTCCAGCCATTGATAGGGCAGACCATCAGCAACACTCAGTACGGGCTGTGTCCAGCTTGCACCATCCTCGGAAAACATGGCACGTACTGCAATAGTTGCATTCTGCTCATCCGGTTTCCCATCAAATTCCTGCCATATCAAGGCCAAACCACCGGCTGTTTCCACCAATTCGGGGAAACGGCCGCCATAGGCCTGCTCCACCGGATCGGGGAAATCCCAGAACAGGCGATCCTGTGCGATTAAGATCCCGGGGAGAATCAACAGAGACATTGCCAGTAATAGATATCGTTTAGGGCTATTCACTATCTGTTATCCAGCCAGCTTTTAATTTTCAGCACATCCGGATGATTACGGAAGCCGGGGTATCGGGTAATAATAGCATCATAAAGAATCTGTACCGTGGTTTCACTGTTCAACTGCATGCTTTCTTCCGAACGATCGATTAACAATCTAAGTTCGATAGGGGTAGGCTGAGGCGCGGTATAGAACCTGATGGCATCCTGAAGATTTACGGCTTCATCATTGGCTTCCCACAATACAAGAGCCCCATCCAGACGTTTAATCAGATTCGGGGAAGCGGCGCTGACGGCACTGACGCCAAGGGCTTTGGTTTGTTCCCAGTCATTCCTGACAGCCGCGGTAATCTGCCTGCTGTTGTTTATGTCCGTTTGGCTTGGTTCGGGGGTTACCCGTCCAAGGTAAATATCAATCCTGTTAACCGTATTGGCCAATGAGGGGAATCCTGAATCAAAGGAGAAAACCGCCTGGAGCTGAGGATCCAGTCCCTGCTTGAAATCTGTCCCTTCTATTGCCTCACGGTTGTTCCTGCGCAGGGCTGTATCGGCATCGATAATCAATGCCCTCACTGTTCTTGTATAATTATCATAGTCGGTGGCCTGGAGTATTTTCATCTTCAGCAGAAGAGCCGAGGCATTTCCCGGGAATACATTCAGAACCTGTTTAAGCAAATCTTCAGAGGCCCTGAAGGCTCTTAAAGCATCCGGAGTTATATTATTTGCCGTACCTGACGGCAGCAATCGAAGTCCATCATTATAGTAGCGGTTCGCCAGATTCAAATACTGATTCATTTCCATATACAGTGGATCGTTGGCATTAATAACAGTATTCTGAGCCGATTGCTGAACAACACGGAACCTTACAATGCGTTCCCTGAGTCTGGTATCTTCTTCTCCGAATATACTCTCCCAGAATTCCTGGGCTAATAACAGTAGCGATAATCCTTCACCATAACGGCGCTCAACAAAGGCCCTGTCCGCCTCATCGATGGCATAATCCCTGACTGTAACAGCCAGATTTCTGGGTGCACTGAGAGTCTCTGCTTCCAATTCCGCCAGGCGCTCCCGGATGCCTGAATTATCAGCAATATCGATATCATTCAATACCACCTGAAGCTGCAGATCTTTTGCCCTGCCAAGGGCTGCCGACGCTGATATATAGAGATCTTTGGCTCGATAGGATTCATTTATGTTGTTGGTATTTCGTCCGTTGATATCGGATTCTCTTGCGGATTGAATGAGTCCTTCCGCTTCATCCAGAGCAGCTGAGGCAATAGTTTCAGCCCTTAGCGCGGCGTTTCTTCTGTTTGCTGCATCGTTTCTCAGATCCTGCCATTCATCGCCCAATAAACTTAAGATTACCAGTAAAGTTTCCGCTTTGGTACGGAAGCCAAGGAAATCCTGATTCTCCTCTACAGCTGTAGAGCTATTAAGAACATCGTCGACAGTATCGAGGAAATCTCCAACATCATTTGTCATTGCCTCCAGCGCAGTCGAAAACGGTTCGATTATTTGAGATTGAGCTGCTGAAGGCCGGCTGTTGTCAATAAGTGTTTGTGCCCGGACCAGATCTTCCGGACTTTGGGCCTGAAGGTTCGAAACCTGGGCTTCCAGAATATTGTATCGAGGCTCCATGTAGAGGATGAAAACATTAACTCTGAGTCTGAAAAG
>JAUUYD010000131.1 GCA_030590585.1 Spirochaeta sp. | reverse complement strand
TTCAACCGGAGGAAAGGATGACTGGAACCAGTCATGGAGAACTCCTTTAAGAAAGGCTTTTGACAAACTTCGAACTGAAGCCGAACCATTATGGAAATATAGAATTAAAGAACTGACTGGAAGGGAAATACGGGATGTTCTGGATGCTTTCGGTCAGGTTCTGTCCGGGGCCGAAAAACCTCTTCTTTTTGCAAGAAGAATGATTGGAAATAACAGGGATGATTCAGCTGTACAAGACCTGTTGGTTATGCTTGAAGGTGTCAAGTTCCTGCAGTTTATGTACACCTCCTGTGGATGGTTTTTCTCTGATCTTTCCGGAATAGAACCAATTCAAAACATGATTTATGCGTATCGTGCCGCCGATCTGATAGATTCCGACGGGACTGCAGGTTTGATTAACACACTGAACACTTATCTCTCCGAAGCCGGGAGCAATATCACAACTCATGGGAACGGCTCCGATCTTCTCAATAATCATATCAGTCTCAAGATTCCACAGGAGGCCAAAGCGGCCGCTCTCTTCTTCTGGAGACATCTCTATAATCTGCCAGGCCTTGAAAAAGCACGATACGGCGAATGGCAGGGTAAGGATATCACAGGTAGAACCGTTAACATCGTGGATTCAAAGCTGATGATTGAAGGAGAAATCACTTTTATTGAGACTTCCACACAAAGAACTTTTAAACATGGATTCAAAACAACTACAGATAAAAATCTCTATTGCCCTTCAGTAGAAATCTCAATGAAGTCCGGATGGATTACAGTTCCCATAAAAGCCATGCCGACGGCATTACGTATGGAGATTCAGAAAACCCTGCTCAATGAATCTGAAAAAAGCCTGAAAGAGTTTCTCGGTTCAAAGGTTTCCCAGCGGCTTCTGGATCTGAAGATAGTTCAGGCACTGGATTTACCCTTTGGAGCATCCCGCTGGCAGAGTCTGGAATTATCCCTGCATTACGGCCCTTTGATGATACTGGATCAACTGGAAAGAACAAAATCCGAAGGCTGGCCGAAACTCCTTGAATCCCTGAATGAGATACTGACTCACCGTGAAGAAAACGGTATGGATACAGACAAAGGATGTGTTGAAAATCTATCCGGAAAGCTCATTTCCCGTATCGCTGAAAACCTGCAGAAGTACAGCAACCGTCACTTGCTGGAACAACTGGTAAACTTTCTTGAAATTATTCATCAGCATGGACTGCGTCCCTTAAAACCTTTTGTTCAGAATGCCGTCTACGAGCTGTTGAAGGGCAGATTCCACTGTGATGATAATTCGATCACATTCCCGGGTGAATGCCCCAGCAACGAAGACCTGATTGACCTGGCAAGATTGCTTAACATCAATCCCGAACGCTTTTTTTAGTTTAACGTGGTTTACGAGCCGTCATTAAAACAACATCGCCAAAGTTCCATTTTTTAGCCAGTTTGTCAGCAAAATCCTTCAACCAGGCTGGAGCAGTTCCGACAGCCAAGCCTCCCCAGGTTCGTACAAGCTCCACCTCAAGCCCCGCACCCTCAATACGCCGTGAGAGGGTACGCTTGCTGAAAAGTGAGACATGATCGGGAATAACAGATCGCCAGGAAGATCCGAAAAGCCTTGCCTGCAGACCATCAACTGAGGGGGTAACGCATATAAATACCCCGCCGGGAATAAGCACTCTGGCCACTTCGTCAACAAACGCATCAGGACTGTTCAAATGCTCAATCAGGTGTGAAGCATGGACAACCGAGAATTCAGCATCACTGAATTCTGCGTCTTCTACTGCAGCGGCCTTGATATTTACAGAATAATTCCGGTTTCCATAATCAACAGACTCACGGCAGAGTTCCGAACCTGCAGTGTCCCACCCGGATTGCTTAAAATGATTGAGTAAGCGGCCTGTAGCACAGCCTACATCGAGAATCTTACGTTTATCAGGTAAAGACGGGACAATATGTTCAAAAAATCCGGCATCATGAAGCCCCAGCAGCATCAATTTTAAAAAAGACTCCTCATTGTTAATCTCATAGTTGAAATATTCACTATCATATCGAGCGCTCAAGGCCTCATGAATCGGTTGGGGATTCTGCAATATCAGGCGGCAATTCCGACAGGAAACATAAGAAGCGCCATCAATGTCCCATTTATCGCGAAATTTCCCACTGCCGCAAACCGGGCAGTTGATAACACGGTAAGCTTCGCCGCCATCAGGAATCTTGGAGAAAGTTTTCATCGGATTGAAAGATTCCAGGAGCTGGAGATCACTCGGCCGATTTCATCCTTGATCCTCAATTCCAGGGTCCCCCTGCCGGCATTCAATAGAACATCCCGAAACCAAAGCTGTCCATCAGGATTGTAGATAAAGTCAAAAGACCTGGGATCCGGAATCTCCATGACTATACCCTCATCGGTTTCTGCCAGAGCATCAAATCGAAAACTTCCTATACGCTCTCCAACCCAATAGAGTGAGATTTCCATTGGTATTGCATTGTTTCCCATAGTGGAGGAATCATTAACAACAACTGTCCATCGCCCCGGAGACAGTTCCATTTCGTCTTCAATCTCCAAACTGCTGTGTCCTCTGACCAGCATCACACTCCCGATAGAAACTGGAGGCAGATCGATTCTTGAGGGAAGCAGTGTAATCGGGTCAACAATACGGGAACGCTTTACATCAGTTATTTTAAAAACCCAAAAGTCATCACCGGCATAACCAAGCCATTCATCATCGGATACGTGAATGTTTAAATCCGGACGCCCCTCAATCCCGCAATATGAGGAACGAAATCCGTCACGATGTTCAACAACTACAAGTCCTTCTTCCGAAACGGAACCGTGGAGGATTCCAATATCAGATCTCCAGATGACATCCCCCTCACTCCAGGCCTTGATCCGCTGACCTTCAGAACGGAAATTCAAACCGCGGCTGAAATTACCGTTCACTGCCATGCCGAAAGACCTTTCAACATTATCAGGTTCATCCGGCCATTCTTTTGCCCCGGCAACTGAAGAAAGAACCAACATTGCAGAAATAAACAAACTGATACGGATTGATAATCTCATCTGACTGAAAACTCCAGGGCCGCAATGCGTTCTCCACCGACTATAATGGCATAATTCCGGTCTCTCAGGATTTCCGTAGTCTCCGACGGCAAGTAACTTTCAAACAATGTTAAGTCATGACGTGAAAGCATCCTGACAAGATTATCTTCATTGTTCCTGCCAAGAAGTAATAGAGTGTCAGTCTCGGGATTATCAGTCCAGCCCGTAAGTCTGCCGGAAAGCTCCATGGATTGAACTCCATATCCACTTAGATTCATAGTCATTACAGACCTGTTGCCTTCGTAAATAACCTGTTTATCATTTCTAATAAACCCAATAGAAACATAGCGGCGAAAATCGGTATCAGTGTTGTGATGTGTTACAGGACGAAACCCGTTTTTTCGTTCATCCAGAAGTATGAATCTCTGGGGTTCCAAACCGCTTATTAAAGCAATTGTTGTACCATCGCCGGATAATGCCCCGCCGTATATCGCTTCAACCCGACTCCCTCCCGGACGATATCTTAAAAGCACCTCCCCGGAGTCATCGATAAGCTCCAGACGGCCATCCAGAAGGCCAACCAGTGTTCGACCCATACGGCCATCCAAAACAGTGACTGTTGAGATGTATTCCCTTCTCCAGAGTATTCTTCCATTATCAGGGTTAATCTTCGAAAGGATTCCTGCACCGCTTCCATAGGTATACAGATTCCCATTACGGGATACGGGAAAGGAAAAATCCGGGATTCGGGCAATCAGCCGGCCGTCCGGCTCCATCAGGTCCAATCCATTTTCCCCGGATACCGCTATCCATTTATTATCCACTGCCATTCTGTTCGAAGAAAACAGGCTGAAAAGTTCGTGACTGTTATTGAGAAAACCAGCTTTACCACCGCTTCTGATTACCATTACTGAAGCGCTTGAGATAATACCCGATTGTTCCGGAGACTCTAAGCTTGTAAGAGAGTCAGGAACGATAACGAGTTCTTTTCCAGATCCCCTGGGAAATAGAAAGTAATAAACTGTTATTAGAATCAAGCCGATGAGAAAGACACCCCGTTGTTTCATTCGCGGCCGGAGGCCTCCCTTTCCAATGGTTGGTTCATCCTATACGATAGCCGACTACGAGGTCAAACAGGTAAAACATTTCAAAGGAGAAACCGGCATGAAAGCTGAAGATTTGATGAAAGAAGCTCAA
Source organism: Spirochaeta sp. (assembly GCA_030590585.1). The sequence continues at coordinate 2,460 of JAUUYD010000131.1, read as the reverse complement.
AAAGCTGCAGAAAAAGCCTATGCTCCCTATTCCAGGTTCAGAGTTGGTGCTGCTTTACAAATGGCTGACGGAATGGTAATCACCGGTGTCAATGTAGAGAACAGATCATTCGGCTTGTCGAACTGCGCAGAAAGAACCGCAATATTCACTGCAATCAGTATGGGGAAAAAGGATGTTACAGGTATCGCCATTGCCGGACCGGATGCCTGGGAGCCCCTGCCGCCCTGCGGTGCCTGCCGCCAGGTAATCAGTGAATTCTGCCCACCTGAAACACCAATCTATTACGATGACGGAAAAGGCGGCCATATTATTTCGAGTGTTGGAGAACTTTACCCGGCCAATTCCCTGATGGACATGGCTGATAAATAGTCTGGGTAATTCCAAAAATACTCGATTTTTGAAATTACCTCACTTGGCTCCGCCTATTCGACTCATTCGGGATGCATCTTCACGGTTCTTATGATCCGACTCCATCCTTTTCTTCCAGATCTCACTTTTTTTCTTGAGTTTCAAGGCTTCATTCTGCCTGCCGAGGAGCATGGACAAACGCTGTAGAGCTCCAAGGAAACTGATAGCTTTACGAAAATCATCCATACGTTTGGTAGACACCTCGTATTTCATGCGGTAGCCATCGGCAGAATCCTGAAGCATCTTACGTGTAAGGTTAAAAAATTCAATTCGTTCCCGGTAGCCTTCATTACGAGGATCCATGCCCTGAACCAGAGTCTTCAAATCCAGGCAGTTTTTGGCAACAGCAGCGAGTCGGGCATCAAGATCCACCATCGCCCACTTCCACCTGCTGTTCTCACCGAAACTGTCTTTAACCATCGAGAGGGCGAGTCCCGCTTTACGGATCAGAGCGTAACGTTTCATTTCATTGAAAGACACAGTAGCTTTTAGAGATTCTTCGTATTCACTGAAAGGAACATCCACCAGATCTGTGAACACCTTCTCCAGTTGAATCACAGCAAGAGAACAGGATTTTTTCCCATCGTTGAGAGAATTCTCATTCTTGACACCTAATAGAGATACGGACAGCGAGTTCATCACAAGATGATAAGAGGCCGCCGTTAGATTATCATCAGCCAGAGACAAACGTTTATACTGCTCACCGGCGTCATTGCCTTTCAGAATCACCTCAATGCGGCGTTCCTTATCCTTGAGTTCATTAATACTCTTTTTATAAGGAGCTATACGTTCGAAGTATTTCTTTCTTGCTTCTTCATTAACCTTCGCCACTAAGCGCTCCCGAATAAGCTGTTAAAAACCACCTGCAGAGCAGACGGCTTTTACTTTGTCAACCGGCTCCGCTCTTTCAGCAGCCTTGCCGCATGTTCCAATGACGCGGAATCTTCACGATCTCCCGCCAGCATGCGGGCCACTTCACGTACCCGCGAATCACCATCAACGTTTCGAACTTTGGTAACAGTCCTTCCATTAACGGAATTCTTATCGACTTGTAGGTGATTATCGGCGAAGACGGCAATGGACGCAAGATGTGTGATGCAAAAGACTTGTTTGTGTATTGATAATCCGTGAAGGTGTTCACCAACCGCTCGAGCCACTTCACCGCCTATCCCCGTATCCACCTCATCAAATATCATGGTTTGAACTGTATCCGACTCACTCAAGACCGACTTAACAGCAAGCATAACCCGGGATAACTCACCACCTGATGCAACAGCTTTAAGAGGTTTGGGCGATTCACCACGATTTGCTGATAAAAGAAACTCAACCACATCCGATCCATACGGACTGATAACGGACTTCCCTTCACTGTTGCGCTTTCCTTCAAGTTCCACCTTGAACCGCGCATCCTCCATACCCAGAGCACGTAAGCGCTTCTCGGTATTTGCCTGCAGTGAAACGGATATTTTACGGCGAATTCTGCTGATATCGGCCGCTTCAGTAATTACCCTGGAGTGAATGGCATCCCGTTCAGCGGATATTTTACGGCGCTCCTCGTCCCGGTTGTCAAACCCCTCAAGCCTCCGCTCTGCCTGAGAGGCATAAGCATTCACATCGGCTATAGTAACAACACCGTATTTCTTCTCCAGCATACTGATTCGAGCCAGCCGTTCATCAACACGTTCAAGCTCATTTGGATCGTAATCCGCGGCATCCCGTCTCAGGCGTACTTCCTCAATGATATCTTCAAGTTCAAGAAATGCACTGTCGAAACGCTTGAGAATCTCCCCGAAAGAAGTATCTATGGATAAAGCTTTACCCAGACTCTCCCTGCTTATCCGCAGCTGTGAAAGAACACCATTTCGTGCCTCTGAAGATACGTTGAGAACTGCTTCAAGATTACCAACCAGTTCTTCGTGTCTTGAGAGAAGCTTCTGCCTTTCATCCAACTCTTCTTCTTCACCCTCTTTCAAATCGGCAGCCCGGATTTCGTCAACGGCAAAGCGCAGGAACTCAGCTTCCCGAGCCATCTGGTTTTCCTCTCTATCGAGT
>JAUUYD010000115.1 GCA_030590585.1 Spirochaeta sp. | reverse complement strand
GTTAACAATTATGGAGAAAACGTTGGTAGAGTTCAGTTTCAATGGTTATCAGTCACTTGGTTTATACGGAAGATTCTGGGATCTCGATTCACCCAGAGCGATTCTACTTATTGTTCATGGTCATGGTGAGCACGGGGGACGATATTCTGATATGGCAGAATACTTTAGCTCTCATGGAATTGCCGTTATGTCCTTCGATCTTCGTGGTCATGGTCTCTCAGAAGGGAAACGCGGTCTTATCACCAGTTGGAATGAGTTTAGTGAAGATCTGAATGCTGCTGTTATTGAGTTTGCTCAGCGGTACCCAACCGCCCCCATGTTTCTCTTTGGTCATAGTCTGGGTGGTACCATAGCCCTTGATTACATACTTTCGGCAGATATTATTCCTCGCGGAGCCATAATTTCCGCCCCTGCATTAGGAACACCTGGCGTATCACCACTTCTTCTCGTCATTTCAAAGCTGTTGTCTGTCTTAACTCCGCGTCTGACTATCAGTACCTCCTGGGACAGTGACTCAATGAGCCGTGATCCTGAAGAATGCCGAAAATACGGGGACGACCCTCTGGTTCATGACAAGGCATCAATGAAACTGAGCACGGAATTGACAGTTGTTCAGAAGAAAATCTTCAGCCAGGCGGAGAAACTCCAATGCCCCATTCTTCTCAGCTATGGGGGTGATGATCGTATTGCCCCCCGAAATCCCATAGAGGAATTCTTTGAGCTGGCAGGAGGAGAGGATAAAACATTTGAGATATTTGAAGACGCTTATCACGAACTTCATAATGATATTATCAAAGAAGATGTGTATAAACTTTATTGTGATTGGATACTGGACCGGATTTGACAGTTGAGTAATAAAATGGAACATTGAAAAAAAGAGGTCTTGTGAAGCACTTTTCTGTAATTATTATCATTCTCATTACTGCCATTCAATTACCGGCGGATATTCCTGATCCGCTGAGAGTGGCATGTATTCCGGATATTTATCCTATGTCATTTCTGAATGATGATGGGGAGCCTGATGGTGCATTCCCCAGAGTCATTGAAGAAATTGCGAGACAGCAGAATATCAATATTGAATGGAGTATTTCCAGCTGGGCGGAAAACCTTGATAAAGCTCGAAATGGTGAGTTGGATCTGATGATTGCATTGGTATTCACACCGGAGAGAAACCTTTTTCTTGATTACAGCAATCAGTTTGTACTCTCTACATGGAGTCAGCTTTTTAAGATGAAGGAAGGCCCCATGGACAGCATACTGGATATCGAGGGTAAGCGAATCGGGATGATGAGCGGAGATCAGAATGCCCGGGGCTTTGTTGATCTTGCAGAGAGCTTTAACATTACGTATCAGGCTGTGTATTACGATAATTTTGATATTATATACAGGGAACTTGCCGCGGATACAATTGATGCCGGTGTTTTTTACAATCTCTACAATCTTTCAAGGCCGGACTTGATACAGACGAGTATTATATTTCAACCAAATCATGCCTTTTTTGCAATTCCTGAAGGTGCCGATAATGAGATTCTGAGAATCATCGATGACGCACTGCTGGATTGGAAAGCTGATGAGGATTCTTTCTATTTTCGAGAAATCACCAGTCTGATAAACGGGAGCAGCACATATTCGTTTCCAAAGTGGTTGAAATATCTTATACCGGGCCTTTTCCTTTTAATCCTGTACATTTTGTTTTGGACATGGTTATTAAAGAGGCAAGTCCGTCAGCGCACAATTGCGTTATTGAATGCCCAGGAGGGTTACAGAAGCACTTTTACCGAAGCTGATGTTGGAATCTTCCATATAGATTCTGAGGGCTCTTTTCTCAGAGTGAATCCCGGATTCTGCACTTTCCTTGGATTCAATGAGCAGGCTTTACTCAAAAAAAATATTTTTGATATTGGTTATACCGAAGAATCTGATGATGATACTGAACCCTTTAAGGATGTCATTGAGGGAAAACGCAGCTCCTTCAAAATGGATAAAAGGTATATCGCCGCAGACGGCAGCATACTCTGGTGTCATCTGACAATTTCCGGAGTTCGGGGTACTGATGACGAATTCAGGTATATGGTCGGGATTACCGAGGATATCACTTCCCGTAAGAATGCTGAACATATGATTGATGATCTGCAGAAACGGTACCGGGGAGTTTTTGAGAATTCTTATCAGATGACAGCTCTTTTTGATAGTTTCGGAGGTCTTCTTGATATTAATGATACTTTGAAACGAGTTCTGAACCTGAAGGATAGTACGGATAATCTATCTGGCAAGACCCCTTCGGATATTGAAATGTTCGGACCAATTGGTTCTCTTCGTATACAGGAGATGGTTGATGACTGCCTCACAACAGGGCAGACAATCAAACATGTAATCGGATTTGAAGAAACCTCTGATGAGCTTGCCGTGGAAGTTACGGTTAAACCTATAGTTGATGAGAATGGTAATATCCTGTACTGCATCTCTGAAGCTCATGATATTACCGACATGATGAAGCTCACAAATAATCTTGAATTACAGGTTGAAGAGCGTACACGGGATATTCGGGAAGCTCATAATCAGTTGGTGGAGGCTGAAAAAATGGCATCCCTGGGACGGCTTGTTGCCGGCATAGCTCATGAAATCAATACGCCCGTGGGTGTCGCCAAAACCGGTGTTTCTTACCTGAAAGAACAGGTTGAGAGTACACAGAAAAAATTCAAGGAGCAAAACCTTTCAAAAGAGGAATTCAGTTCAGTTCTGGCAACTCTTGGGGATCTCTCGGAAATCCTGGAACAGAATCTGGATCGTGCAATAAAGCTGATCAGGGATTTCAAAATGACTTCTGCAGACCAGTCAAGTCATGAAATACGTGAAGTTCCAATCAAGGAATACATGGAAGCTGTAATGCACAGTTTAACACCCCGTTTCAAGCAAAGCAGTATTAGATGGACTGTTAATGCTTCTGATGAAGAATCCCCTCTTCATGTCGGCGTCATGAATCAGATACTGTTGAACCTAACAATCAATTCACTGAATCATGCCTATAACCCTGGTGAGGAGGGGCAGATTTCCATTGATTACCGTTTAGAGAAGAATCGCAGAATCCTGGAGTTTCGTGATGATGGCTGCGGAATACCAATGGAGTTACAAGACCGGATCTTTGAACCCTTCTTCACAACCGGGCGGGGCAAAGGGCATACAGGTCTTGGGTTAAGTATAATTTACAATCTGGTGAATGACGTTTTAAAGGGTGAGATAAAGTGTATAAGCCGCGAAGGGGCAGGAACCACTTTTATTATCACTTGTCCGGATTTGAAGCATAATGATTACTGATTCTCAGACGAAATACGAGCTGTAACTTATTCATTGATTCCCAAACGAACGAGTGGAGTGAACTTGTTCATTCCCGAGAGAGAGCAGGGAAAGCAAGGGTTCATACCCCGCGGCTTGCCGCGGAAGGGAGTCGCCAGCAGCGACTCCGGGTCCAGGGCTCTGCCCTGGGGTATGAGATACCTTTCATTCCCCGTGTACATGTATACTGAAAGCATGAGTAAATTCCGAATTATGTTCATTTGTACCGGCAATATATGCCGCAGTCCTCTGGCTCATGCTGTATTGGAGCATATGGTTAAAGAAGAGGGACTCGAAGATAAGATTGAAATTGAATCCAGCGGAACCGGTGCCTGGCACGTTGGCGAACAGCCGGATTCAAGGATGCGCCGAACGGCTTTTGCTCATGGTGTTACACTCAACCATCTTTCCAGACAGCTGATTCGTAAGAATCTTATGAATTACAACCTGCTTCTAGCCATGGATCATCATAATCTTCGTGATACTCATGCCCTCTGCCGTTCAGATGAAGAGCGGGAGAAGGTTAAAATGTTCAGGGATTTCGATCCTGAAAAGGGTGGAGATGTTCCTGATCCCTGGTATGGCGGATTGGATGGTTTTGAAGATGTCTGGGAAATTGTAAGCCGAACCTGCGCCTCATTATTGAAAACATTAGCTAAGAATCTTGATTCCCAAGCGGAATTAGAGGAATACAGCGGGTTCGCAAAGCGAACTTGCGAGCAGTGAACTTGTTCATTCCCGAAGACCGAGGAAAGTGAGGACAGTGGCCTTGCTTGCATGGACATTGTCGAACTGACGAAGGGCGCCGCGTCAGCGAAAGAGTGCAGGGAAAGTATGATACCATTCATGTTCATCCCCGAATGTAGGCGAGAATTCACCAGGGCTCAATCCTGGTTAAATACCATTCCTTTCATTCCATGTCCCTCCCTCCTCTTAACCGTAGATAAATATATCTTGTTAACTAACCTTTGCTGTTATATGCTGGCTCGAGACTTTCTTTTCGGAGTTTTTTTATGGCGAAACCGGGTAAATTATTATTAGTTCTAATTCTTTCATCTGCCGCACTCCTCTCCTTATACGCCCGGGGGGGTGGTGAGGTTGAAATTATTGATGGAAATGAACGAATTATTCAGGCTGGATCGTCGGCATTTCTAGTTGAGAATGCCTTGTATCTTTTTCCTGAGGCTAAAGATAGAGTTACTGCAATGGCTGACGGGGATCAGGGTAGCGGTTTTTTTATTGGTGATATCGATCCTGGAATCGGGAGCAAGGTTATTCTCCCCCGGACGGCAAACACGGAAGCCGTTCTGGCGCTGAAACCCGATACTGTTGTGTTAAAGAACTTTCTGAAAAAACGCATGGGAGAACCTCTGGAGCGGGTAGGGGTTAACACTGTATATCTGGATCTAGAAACTCCCGAGGCCTGGATGGAAGATCTTGTAATTCTAGGCGAGCTCTTCGATAACCCGTCACGTGCCGTTGAACTCCAGGACTTGTTCCGGTCACGAATTTCTGCGGTTGAAAAGCCCCTGGTGAATATTTCGGATGACCAGAAACCCAGAACACTGCTGTTATATCGATCAGTTAAAGATTGAGTGAAGGCTGTTAATATTCCACCCCTCTCATGGATTCAGACCAAGATGGTTGAAATGGCCGGCGGCGAGCCGGTATGGGCGGATGCTGACTTCGGTGAACGTTGGACGAGAACGGGCATTGAACAGATTGCAGCCTGGGATCCGGATATCATCCTGGTAGCTGCATATCATATGAACGCTTCTGATGCAGTATTTGAACTGGCTGCGGATCCTTCCTGGTCATTTTTACGAGCCGTCAAAAATAAAGATATTTATGCGTTTCCATCTGATTATCACAGCTGGGATCAGCCCGATGTCCGCTGGCTGCTGGGTTTGCAGTGGATGGCAACGATACTTCATCCGGAAATATTTCCCGACATTGATATGGAAGATGAAACAAGAACTTTCTATAAAGATATGTTTTTTATGAGTAATTCAGATTTCGATGAATTTATCAAACCCCGACTGACTGGACTGAATTAATTTGACCGTGGATGGGAAACACCGATTGCTGAGGAATACTGGAATTGCTGCGGCCCTTCTGGCGGTTTTTGTACTTTCTTTACTTTGGGGGCGGTATCCTCATGCAGGCTTTACCAATCTCTCCATATTGCGTACTGACGAACTTGCAAGGTCTTTAATTTGGAACATACGGTTGCCCCGGGCTTTAATTGCAATAATGCTTGGCGCATCTCTGGCGGTGGCCGGTACCGTCTTACAGACTGTATTGGGAAATCCTCTGGTTGAACCGGGGTTGCTTGGAGTGAGCCAGGGTGCCGCATTTGGCGCCGCCCTGGCCATTCTCCTTTCCGGTAATATGTATTGGTCCATCCCGTTATCGGCTTCATTTTTTGGTTTGGCAGGCCTTGCCTTCAGTTGGTTTCTTGCCAGAAAAATCCGTTATGGCGGTGCCATTCTGCGCCTTGTCCTTGCAGGGGTTGTTGTCTCTGCTTTTTTCTCCTCAGGTCTGGGCATCCTGAAATATCTGGCAGATCCCAGGAGTGAGCTGCCGGAAATAACTTTCTGGCTCATGGGCGGCCTCAGCTCTGCCGATTGGCCATCAGTTGTAAGGACGGCTCCGCTTGTAATCCTGACACTCATTTTAACACTGGCAGTGAGATGGCGAATTAATCTGCTTGCGCTGGATGATCGCTCCGCTTTTGCTCTGGGAAGTAATCCCGGCCGGGAACGTCTGGTTCTGGTAGTACTTTCAGTTATAGCGGTTGCTGCGGTAACTGCGGTTGCAGGAATCATCTCATGGGTTGGATTACTGGTTCCTCATGTTGCGAGAAAGCTGGAAGGAGCAGATACTGCCCGATCTCTGCCATTGTCCATGATACTGGGAGCCATGTTTGTCCTTGTCTGCGATGATCTGGCAAGGGGACTGCTTTCAGGAGAAATACCACTGGGATTGCTGACAGCCCTGGGCGGCGCTCTTCTATTTGCTATTTTAATGACCCGGAAGGAGAGACCATTAAAAGGATGAATGCTATCAAAGAAAATGCTGTCGTCCTGGATGAACTCTTTTTCTCCTGGCATGCTGATATCAAACCATTATTCAGGAATGTCAGTCTGAGTTTTCCCACTGGAGCGACAGTCTGTCTGATGGGGCCTAACGGCTCCGGCAAAACCACGATGATGGAATTGATTCTTGGTTGGCGCAAGGCCATTTCGGGGGCTGTCATATTGGAGGGGCGTTTGATCAATACCATCCCCTCCCGGGAGCGTGGAAGGATTATGGCCTTGGTTCCCCAGGAGGAACGACTTGCCTTCTCCTACAGTGTATTGGAGTATGTTCTTCTTGGAAGGGCTCCATATCTGCCTCCGTTGTCATCTCCAGGGGCAGATGATCGTGATATTGCTTTAAAAGCACTGGAGCGGATTGGTATTTCTCACCTGGCTCATCGGCCGGTTCCCCGCTTAAGCGGCGGTGAAACCCGTATGGTTCTTATTGCCAGAGCATTAGTTCAGGAACCGCGGATATTGCTGCTTGATGAGCCGGCTAATCATCTGGACCCGGCTAATAGAGAACGGATGATGGAAATCCTGATCAATTTGAAATCATCTGGAATAACACTGATCATCAGCTCTCATGAACCCGATATTGTTACCAGACTGGCCGATATGGTTGTTCTTTTACACCGTAATCGACAACCCGTTATGGGTAGATCTTGTGATATGATAGTTCCTGAAAAACTCTCGGAACTATATGGCGTGAGAGCTAAAATTGTTGAAGCTGAAGGCCGCAGGATTATTCTTTGGGGTATTTGATAATATCTGCACCACTATTTATGAGTAGAGGAATACTGTCAAGATTGATTCCCAAACGTATGTCGGGATCGTTCCTCGCTGCGCTGCGGTACGACCCTAAATGCGAGGGAAATACCCTCGGGTATTTTGTCGGG
>JAUUYD010000203.1 GCA_030590585.1 Spirochaeta sp. | reverse complement strand
TTTTTACAGATCATGCATCCGCGTATCATAACATCAATATCTGGCCGTTCTTTCCAACATTGCTCATCGGGCTGATTATCCTGTTCATACCCTTTAAAAAGAAAGAGCTCTGGTTATCCCGGATATGGCTTGTGAACCTTGGCGGTCTGCTGTTGGCCGTAATGCTCAGAGTTACGGGAATCTATGTCCAGGATGCTTATGCATTCTGGGCATTAATGGCCCCTCTTACCCTGGCCGCATCATACCCCTCAAGACGGCAGGATAATACGTGATTCCGAGAGCTCCGGAGATTCTTTAACTGCATTATCCAGGGCCTCTGCACCGGCGATTACAGAAATTGACCTTTGCTCCCATTTACCAAGAAGCGTAGAAGCTGCAAGACGTAAATCTTCTGCTGAGGCTTTCAACTGAAAGCTTCTCCGTTTCTGGCGAATCTCATCACTGATGCCGTAGAGTTTACGTTTAAAGGCTATAAATCCACGCTCACCTGGAGACAAAGGACGCAGTTCTTTCCCTATCGACCCGATAACCGACATATTTACTGTCTCATCATCCAGATCCTCAGCTGACCATTCCAGAGAACTCCGGAATGATGACAGGGAAGAAACTATCATCGGGTCTCTGTATGTGCTGAAGGTAAAGGTACCCTCAAGACCCGAGAGGGATGCAAAAGCTCCATACGCGCCGCCTTTCATCCGGATATTCTCCCAGAGATAACCGGTTCTTAAGATGTGTGCCAATAATCCTTTATAGGCATGCTCCCGGGTTCCCAGAATCGCTGCGGGAAGGCTCAAGGCCGAGAAGGAAACGGCCGAGGCCGTGGAGAGGGTTTCTCCCACAGTTTCATGCCGGAACAAAGCCGGTTCCCCACTTCCCGAAGGCTTACCACTCCCCAGAGAATCGGTCATTTCAAGCACCTTCTTCAGAGCATTCTCAACAGCATCAGGATCTGTCGTAACAACCAGAGAAAGATTAGCTCTTCGTAAAAGGCTGTCACGGATAGCAACCAGCGCCCTGGAAGCCTTCTCTCTGCTGTCTTCTTTATCCGAGAGATTCTGGAGAAAACTAAGCTGACTGACACCGTACCATAAATCTTCCCAGGAAGCCGCCAATGAATGCTTTGAAGAAGCCCTCAAAGCCGCAAAGACATGCCCCGAGGGAACAATAGCTGAGCGGTAATCATTTCGAAGTTCCAGGAGTAAATCACCTATTCGGTCCAGATCGGAAAAATCCGCCGAGCGAAACAAGCGGAGAGTGACATCAAGAGCCTCATCCCACTGGTGATTCAAGGCTTTAAGATGTACAAATAAGCGACGGCTTAAACCGCCGCCGGCATCGGGATGAACAGGAGCCGCCTCCAGAGAACAGCCGAGGCTGCCTGTTTTCATAGCCAGTTCCCGGGCTACTTCATCATGGGCCATTCCAGGCAGACCCACATCTGTCAGGGCCCTTCCAAAAAGAGGCATCCATGGCTGCAGCTCCGGATCGATACCTTCCATATCAAAGGCCATCTCAAGATAGGCGACACCATTGGAAAAAGTTTCATGAGTAAACCATGAAACCTCACCGTACCTGCCTTCATCCAGAGAAAGTTTACGCACATCCTGAGGTAGATCATCTCTGGAAAGAAAAGGAATACGTGCCAGATCTTCAGGGCTGTCCGGAGTTTCCTGAAAAGTCTCAAGTTTCTTCAATGAAGCATTAAGGGAATCCATGCTCCCCATGGTTTTCTGTAATTCATCCAGATGTTGACGCTCATCGGCATCCCTTTGCTTCTGGAGTTCCGGATCCGGTGAAACAATAACCGTTGAGCGATGATTATTATCCAGAAGTTCACTGCGTATTATTCTTTCAAAGAATCCCGGTTTAACCTGACGGCGAAGGTTCTCCATCGGGGATTCAAACGCCAGGCTCTCCAGTGGAGGCCGATCGTGAAGCCAGCCCCGCAGAGCCCTACCCATCAAACGCATACCGAAAGGCGAACCGCCCCGAATTTCTCTGGCGCGGAATTCGACTGAACGTAAAGCTCCTTCCACAAGGTTTGTATTCAAACCTGTATCTACCAGATTTCTCAAGGATTCGATTACCAGACTCTCAAAATCATCACGAAGCTCAGGATCGGTTCCTCTGACAGCAGCGGAAAATACCATTTGCTTCAAATCTGTTTCCAATCCACTTACCGGCGAGAGGTCTTCCCCCAGGCCGCTGTCGATAATGGCTTTCTGCAGAGGCGCGCCGCTATGACCCAGCAAGATAAAGGAAAGAATCTGGGCCGACAGCGCGGCATCAGGATTAGTCGATTCACCCAGAAGCCAATTGATGCTGATGGTTGATTTCTTTTTTACCGGCTCACCGGGAACTGACGGCCAGCCGGCGTTCATCCTCCGGGGTTTGCTCCAATGAGGCTGCAGCGGGATGGCCGAAGGAATATCCCGTCGTGTAAAACGGGACAGGAACTCACCTTCCAGTATGCTGAGTACCTCATCCAGATCGTGGTTGCCATAGAGAAATATTCTGGCATTCGATGGATGGTACCAGGTTTGATGAAAAGCCTTGAACGCTTCATAACTGAGTGAGGGAATGTATTCGGGATCACCACCTGAATCCCAACTGTAGGGAGAATCGGGAAACAGGGAACGAAGTGTCCAATCACCGGCCACCGACTCAGCCGAAGAGTAATTGCCCTTCATCTCGTTGAGTACAATGCCGGCCCGCACCAGTTTTCCCTCATTGTCCAGCTCAAGTCTGTGCCCTTCCTGTTCAAAGGCTTCTCTTTTCAGCTGGGGGAAGAACACCGCGTCACCATAAACTCTCAGCAGATTCAGAAAATCCGCCTTCACAGTACTGGCCGCAGGATAGACAGTCTTATCCGGATAAGTCATGGCATTCAGAAAAGTATGGGCGCTCCCTTTAAGAAGAACCAGGAATGGATCCTTCAGAGGATAATGCTCAGAACCGCAGAGAACGGCATGCTCAAGTATGTGTGGTACGCCTGTATGATCTGAAGGTGGAGTACGGAAGGTGAAAGAAAATAAATTCTCCGTATCATCGGCATCCACTTTGTAAATTTCCGCTCCGGTGGACTGATGACGGAGATGGATTCCCCTGGAACGGTATTCATCAAGGGAATCAACCGATATGGTTTCGAATCCCCGATTTGTATAATTTTCTTTCATAACACATCCTTGTTCTCAGGTTCTGTCTTCTCAACAGAACCTCTCCAGCTTCGAAAAGCACCGAAATATGATACATTGAAATATCCGGTAGTATCCAATCTGTTCGCGACAATCCGCGATCGGCGCCTGCTTATTCCATAGATATAGATTTTCTCAAACATATTTTCCGTCGGTAAATACTCAAGGCACCCCGGATAGGGCACATTCATTGCTGTTGGAATATGCCCCTTCTCGTAATCACAGCTTTCCCGAATATCAATCAGTATGTACTCAAATTGATCCTGGCCGGTCAGATACATCAGTTCCCGTCCTGTCTTAACCAGATGTCTGACTCGGATTGTCATCAAAAGGAGTATCAGCAGGAAAAGAAAAATTGTTAAAGCGGCATAAATTGGGTCAAAAAGCATATTGCACCAAATAGTAACGATTCTCAGGGCATAAGAAAACCCGACCTGATGATCGGGTTTGCCTGGCCGGGATGCGGCAATGAAAAGATATGAACCTTAGTAACGGTTCTGACTCTGAGCTTTGCGAACTTTCTTCATCTGTTTACGCACAAGAGCTTTCTTCTTCCGGTTCTTAATGGTGGAAGGCTTCTCAAAGTACTCCCGCCGCTTATATTCCCGGATAATACCCTCTTTCTCTACCATGCGTTTAAAACGCTTGATAGCCTTTTCAAGAGGCTCATCTTCACTGATACGAATGTAGGCGATGTAGAATCACCTCCCTCTGCATATTGATTTCATTTAAGCCTGAAACAGCGAATTCGGTTCGTAGACAAGAAGGGTAATGCACAGGAAGCGCAGTGTACAAGCAGTACACGAGCATTCCGAGCAATTTCCCGACGCAGTATACGGACCGAAGGCGCGTTTCCCGTACTGAAAAATGCTACTCCATCTTACTTATTAACCTGATTGTGTCAAGGAGTGGTGCCTCAAGGAATTGTTCAGGATTAACAGGCGTAGCCCCAACCCGCAGCTCCCAATGCAGATGCTCCCCGGTTGCAAAACCCGTTTCTCCGACAGTTCCGATTATATCCCCCTGATTCACTATTTCACCCTCACCCACTCCAAGAGAATCCATGTGGTAGTACAGACTATAAACTCCGGGAAGGTGTTCAATAATCACGGTGTTTCCTGTCAGGTACCGTTCTGCAGCAAGGGCGATACGCCCCCGCCCTGAAGCCTTCACCGGAGTGCCGAGTTCCGCCCAGAGATCCAGTCCGAAATGGACTGAAAAGGATTCAGATCCGTCGGGCATATGGTATCTCCGCCGGTCACCATAGCCGGCAGTAGCTACGCCTTCATCCAGAGGTACAATAAAGGGACCGGTATGAAATATCGTAGTTTCATCAAAAGCCGTCAGCACAGCCCAGAGTTTCCTGGACTCAAGTTTTTTCCTCTCAGAATTATCCGAGTACAGATTATTCATCTTGTCGTTTAAGGTAATAATCTGATCGGGGAAAATAGCCTCGGTTACAGTAAGGGGTTTTTCAAGATGCCAATCAGCCCGTCCCTGGTCGGCATTCATTACAAGTTTATACCCCCCGGGAGTCAGGGTTGACGGGATTCCCAGCAAAGCTGTCGATATCGATCTGCCTGAGGAATCCCTCCATATGAACCCTTCGCTGCGGCTCAGTGTTTCACCCCGTGAATTCTCAATGGAAACTGAAATATTATCCACAGAATTACCGGTGATGATTACCTGAAGAACAGCTCCGGGTTTCACATAATCATCGGCGTATAGAACGGGATCGGCCGCTGAGAGCAATCCACCTGTGATTAATAATAGAATACCGATGATGAGAGGGACCCGGAATCTGTGAAACCGGCAAAATCTATTCGAATAACTACGATGTTTAAATAAAGATATCAGCTGCAAGGTGTAGCCTCCAGAACAGTCAAACGGCGTGCATCGGCACCGCGCCAGGGGTCACGATCAACTCGATAAACCAGATCTACTTCGGCATTTTTTTTAATGATGGTTCCGTACATCCCGGCACCGTCCCACCAGAGGGCGGGCCAGCGGTTTGAACCCAGGGAGACCAGGAGTTTAAGATGATTATTTTTAGGTTTCCCCACCAGATCAACCTGGTGGATTTTCACCGACCGGGTAAGGAAGGTCAGGGGGCGGAAGCCCTCTCCATACGGTTCCAGATGTTCCAACAAAC